>NZ_JBTYKD010000298.1:0-5799 GCF_054880495.1 Nostoc sp. | reverse complement strand
TCAGAATCTTTATCCAGTGCTGGCTTGAGACGGAAATTAAAAACCTCTTGCCATACCTCTACTCCATACTGGGATACAAAATTTGTCTCCAGTTCTTTGAACCAACCGTTTACCTTTGCTTCTGGCAAGCGCAAAACAGGCTAACTCTGTTTTTGCTGCCGACCAATCCCTTGGATCTGTTACCGGATCAAACTCTTCTTTATCTGAGTTGTTTGATTGGCTTTCGTTGGTCATGCTTTGATTCGTTAATAGGGACTGAGACTAGGTACGGTTAGGCTCACAAATTTTCACCTGCTTGATCTGCGAAAATTTTAACAATAGCCAAGGATACTGGGCTTTTTGGTACAATTTTTCTTTACGCAAGCGTCTCAACCACAGTACCTACCAAACAAGCTTTATTCAAATTAACGCCGCTCAAATTTGCACCTTCCAACTCTGCACAAAGTAAATTCGCTCCCGTCAAATTCGCCCCTGCCAAATTCGTCCCCCGCAAGTCAGCTTCTTCGAGATTTGCTTCACTCAACAACGCCCCTTGCAAATCAGCGCGACTCAAGTCTGCACCTTTGAGATTTGCCCCAGTCAGGTTTGCACCGCGCAAGTCAGCACCGCGCAAGTCAACGCCTTGCAAGTTCACATTCATTAAATTGGCACCACTCATGAAAGCACCCACCAACGACACATCGCTAAGTCTTGCTCCCATCAAGTTAGCGCCACGCAAATTGCTACCCCGCAAGTCAGCGCCCGTTAAATCTGCTTGCATCAAATTTGCTCCCATCAAATTCGCCCGTAAGTCAGTTTCTTGGAGGTTGGCTCCCATCAAATTTGCCCCCTCCAAATGCCCACCTTCGAGTTTAGAACCAGCGAAATTAGTGCCGACAAGGGTAGCGCCAGCAAGATTAATCCGGCTTAAATCCAGTCGGGAGAGTTCCTCGTCTTCTAAATTTGCCCCTGGAAGTTGTTTGAGTTTTCCTAATCTAATCGCTTCAATATTCATGTAAAGTAACTACTAATCTCCTCACTTATCTTGCTGTGCCGATCCCATTGGGAATCAAGTATCCAGATGCCGGCGCTGAGTTTGGGTGTCATCAAGGGTAAATCGAGTCCTTGTTGTAAACCCATAACTAACAAAGCTAGGGTATCTACAAGTTTAGGATCAAAGCGGGTAGATTGTTGCTGTTTGCACTCATCTAAAGCTTGAGTAAATATCTGTTCCCGGCTTAGATTTGACGACTTTCGCTGATTTAACCGCCACTGAAAATCTGCCAATAATGCCAAAATTCTCGACTCTAGGGGAATTTCATCTCCAGCTAAACCTGCTGGTTCCCCTGAGCCATTCCACCACTCGGTTTGGTGAGTGATAATTTGGGCAACTGCTCGCAGTCGTGGCATGGTTCGCAATACTTGCGCCCCAGGTACTAAGGGACACGTTAAGGGAGAACTGGGGGCATCTTCTTGGTAGCGTGTGGATATACCGCCAGTGAGAACGCTTTCGGCTTTTTGTAATGGATCTATGCGATGTAACAAAGCCGCTAGCCGCAATCTCTTAATTTGCCATGCGGGAAGATCCAAAAGCTGCGCGATCGCTTCAGCAAGTACCACTACTTCCGCAGCTGCCATTTGATTGTTCACATCTGCCACATCCATCAATTGCGCCATCCGCAAAAAGGCTTGGATTTCGTTAGAAACCAAGTTACGATCTAGCGTTTGTTGCCCAAGGGCTGTTGGTATGGATAAATTATCTTGCCCAGTCTGGAGATAATCTACGACACGGGAGACAACTGCACTCAAATTTTCTAATCTGTCAGTAGATGGGATGATTTGCTGTTTATCGGCTGTGAGCTTTTCCGCTAGTTCTGGGTTGTATTTTTTGATGTGAGCGATCGCTATTTCTGCTGTCTCTTGCACTAACTCTGGCTCAAATGTCCACAAACCATAGAATTTCCGCTCTAAGTCTGATGTCGGTACTCCAGTGCTGCCATAATCTGCTTCAGATAATTCTTGACAAATTACCATTGCTGTGTATTTTGGCGATAAAATAATTAAGTGCCACTCCTGAGCTACTGAATCAATTGCATTTAATCCTACTAAGTCTACATTGGGTAGCTGGCTAGTAGGATGTTCAGCAAAGCCAGATTCGGCGGCAGCCATAATCACAATTTTGCGGCTGCGCTGGGCGATATCTGCATATCGTTGAGCTTCTTGCAGATACCATTTACCCTGTTGAAAGGCTGAGATGACCAGGGGTGTACTGTCGTCGGTTAAAATATGGTCTTCTAGAGCGTGGCACAGGGCAACTAGGGTATTTTTGTAGTAAACACCGAATCGAATTGGCCTGGTAGTATGGCGATGGGCTGTTTCTAGCTGTTGTAGGATTGAACCTTCTAACATGGGTTTTGGTAAAAATAACCGCAAAGGAGCAGAGGAGCCAGTGCGTTGGGTGGGTTTCCCGACTTGTTCGCGCAGCGTCTCCCCTTCTCCTAAAGGGAGAGGCTAGCGCCAAGGGAGAAGCAACTGGGGTGACACAGAGGAAGAGAGCGGAAGAAATTCAGAGTTCGTGTTTTTTAGGATACACCAGCTAACTGTTTTTCTTTCATCTCTATTGGTGCTGTAAGTGCTGCTTCTAAGTCAGCACAACCCAGCTTTTCTTCTAAAATTTTCATGACTTCGCGTCCGAAATCGTTCGGGTTTTGTTGCCAAGCTTGCAAGCAAACTTCTCCAAAGAATGAACCAAGGGGTTCAGGATTCCAGAGGAGTTTTTTGGCTGTCCACGGCATCAAACTCATTGGATCATACCCTGGTTTGAGGATGCCTTCTTTAAAAGCATATTCTTCTAAATGGGTATGGGGTTGGAGTCCAATAAAGAAAATGGCCGGTTCGACTTTATCAGCACCAAAAATCTTTTCTAGTTCCCGGTGGTAAGCAATAGTTTGGCGGATGGTTTCGGGACGTTCGTCAATGACGTTAAAGGAGTAGTTGACGGAAACTAAGTCATTGAAACCAGCTGCTTTTAAATCGCGGCAGTTTTGCAAGACGGTTCGCAGGTTATACCCCATCCGCATTTTCCGCACGAGTTCTTGAGAACCACTGGTAATCCCGATTTCAAAGTAGTTCATCCCGGTTTTCGCCATCAAGTTGCACAACTCTGGTGTCAAATTGTCGGCTCTAATGTAAGCTGCCCAGTGGATGTCTGTCATACCAGAATCGACGATTTTTTGCAAGAGTTCTATGGCATCGTCGATAAATTTTTTCGCTGGGATGAATTGGGCATCGGTAAACCAGAAATTGCGAATGCCGCGATTATACAATTGGCGCATCTCAGCAACTACTTCATTTGCTGGGTTGATGCGTACTTGTTTACCTTCGACAACAGTATAGACGCAATAGCAGCAGTTGTGAGGACAACCGCGCTTAGTTTGCACACCTATATAAAAATCTTGCTCTTGGAGGTAATAGTTAAATTCCGGCCAGATGCTTTCGATATAGTCGTAGTTACAAGCTGTTTTTTCTACTGGGGTGGGTTGTTCGTGAATTAGCCCTTTCCGTGGTTGAGTTTCTCCCGCAACGTAACAGCGTTCATCTCGAAAATCTCTGCCACTTAAAAGTTTTTCTAGTAGGGTTTCGCCTTCACCGACAGAAATAATTGCTCCTTGAGGTAAGCTTTTACCCAACTGTTCATAAAATACACTAACTGCACCACCACCTACAACTACACGGGCATCAGAATTATATTTTTGGGCACGCTTTAAACCGCGTTTGATTAAGCCCTGATTCTGCCACAATTCTACATAGTAAGCGATGAAGATACGTAAACCGCCCAATCCCCCACGTAGTTTCAATAAAGGATTTTTAGCATAGTAAAATTCAAAGGCGTTTTGTAGTGGGTTGCCACCACGCCCACCAACTGGGGCATAGATTTGAATATCCCGCCAAGAAAATACTAGGAGTGTCGGTTTAAATTCATCAATACAGCGATCCAATGCGGTAGCGTAATCTAAAGGTGGCACTGTTCCCAAATCAAAGATACGCTGTTCAATATTCGGAAACTGTTTGTGAACGTGATCGCTCAGGTAGACAACCCCAATAGGAAAGATAGGGTTACAAGGAAGGCGAACGTAAAGAATTCGATTTTCCATCATAGGTATTTTGACTTCCATCTTGCCAATCTTTGGGGAAAGCGAGATAAATTCCACTTTTAAGGGGTGTTTTTGTTTTGGCTGCTCTTAAATTTCTGACAATCTTGCTTGACATGGAAGGCGATTATTGATAAGCGTGAAACTTTTGTTCCCAGATTTAGGAATCAATTAAATTGCTTTGCATACCAAAGGCAGGCTATCAAGAGAGGCTTTATGAAGACATTTTTCATATAGCTTTACGATAACATTGAGTTTATTCATTAAGCGATGATCCCAGGCTTTTAATCGTGGAATCGATGAAACACAAAAATACACTCCTGAACTAGGCTGAAGCTAAGGTGATCTTCATCATATCTATCCTGTATTTATCTGCCCTAAAGAAGTTAAAGCTTTTTTGCCAGAAATTAAAAATTCAAAGATGTTTACATATTGTAAAATTGCAGACAAAGCATAAATATTTACAAAATTTTTATAACCTACGATATATCTTTAGGTAGAAAAAATCTACTAAAGAGTTGAGTTGGTAGTCGGAGCTACAACAATTGGGGATCGGGCAATGTTAGGCTTGGCTAGTGTAATGTAAAATTGTGGCGTAAAGCTCCTCAGCAGTTATGGCTCAAATATTAGATCCTCTACCACCTGAGCAATCGGGAAAAATTCTCTGCTGCTACATTAATGCCACGAGCAAAATACAGGTAGTTCGCATCTGCAATATTCCCAACTGGTACTTTGAAAGGGTTGTTTTCCCTGGACAACGTTTAATCTTTGAAGCTCCGCGAAAAGGTCAGATGGAGATTCATACAGGGATGATGGCAAGTGCAATTTTATCCGATAAGATTCCGTGCGATCGCCTGATGCTGCCCGAACCCGACACTTATGAGTTTGATGCAGACTCATCAAATGCAAAAGAGCCTATTAATACTAAACCAATGGTGCAGCAAATTAATACAAAAATTGGAGATACTACAAAACCTTTACAAATCGTTGGTTTAGCATCGGTTGATTAAAAAAAACAATTTTACTAAATTTAAGGGTTGCTAATTCAGCAGCCCTTTTTGTTTATTATTTATGGGGCATTGGGCACTTGTACTGACTTGTACTGAGCGTTCGCGTAGCGTCTCGTAGAGAAGTCGTTGGCGCAGCCTAAGAAGAGAAGTATTGGGCATTGTTATTTTCCTTGTCTCCCTTGTCTCCCTTATCTCCCTGCTCCCCCACTCTCCATTACAATCATTGTTATGAATCTGCCTTCATTTATTTGGTTGTGGAAAATAGCCGCCTGGTCTATGGGGTTGTCCCTGCTGGCATATCTAATGTTAGCATTCACCGGCGTTTGGATGTTTCGGGCGAGAACTTCGCACCAATTCCCTTTAATTACTTCATTTGTGGGCGGAAATAGAGAAGTGCGATCGCTCCACTATACAATGGGCATCAGCATGGTAAGTTTAGTCTTATTACTGCTAGCGATCGGCATTGTTGGCACTTTCGGTCACTTTGGTTCGTTGGGACACTCGTCACATCTAATCGCTGGATTGATAGTGGTAGCATTAGTTTTAGTATCTGCTTTCAGTGCCACACAAATTAGTGCTAGACGACCTTGGGCTAGACCTTTACACATCGGCGTAAATATTATTCTCTCTCTAGGATTTGCCTGGGTATCCTTTACTGG
>NZ_JBTYKD010000297.1:0-6670 GCF_054880495.1 Nostoc sp. | reverse complement strand
TTAAGTGACGCGGATTTGCACGAAGCCAGCTTGATAGCGGCGAATCTAGATGGAGCCGATTTGAGTGGTGCAGACTTAACTGTAGCCGACTTATCTCAGGCAAATCTCACTCAAGCAGATTTGAGCCAGACAAATCTGAGTGGAGCAAATTTGGAAGGAGCCAATATAGAAGGAACAGTGCTAGATGGGAATTTGTAACGCATTCCCCATAACTAAAGTTGGGGGTTTTTGAGATCGCCCCCTTAAAAAGGCTTGTCGTTAACCAAGTGCATCCTCTGGTAATCACCCAATCTTGTGGGGTGGGCAGCGTTCGACTGAGCGCTCACGCCGAAGTCTTGCCCGCCTCTGGCTTAGGGCGGGCGAGACGGCCACCCCACAAGAAGTAGTTGAGTATTTTTGTATTTGGAAGTCCCTTAGCCAATCCAACCACTGCCAATACGGTTCGGTTAAGGTGGATATGCACTTATTGATCCCCCTTAGTCCCCCTTAAAAAGGGGGAAATAGAGCCATTGTTAGCCCCCCTTAAAAAGGGAGGTTGGGGGGATATTCTCGTACCCTGCCTTAAGTCGCTACGCGTCTATGGATGCAATACACGGTAGGGGCACTGGAGGCAGCAGCCCCTAATCAGCTATTCCCATGCATGGGAACGAGAGAATATTACTAGCTCAAAACTCGGAACTTCAAGCTTGAAACACCGAGCTTTGAGCTTGGAACTCGGAAGTTCGAGCTTGGAACACCAAACGCGGAGATCAGAACTCTTGTCATAATTAAAACAATTGACTCTCAACTATTAATGGTGAACTCTACCCTCGTTGTCAGACTCTATGTCAACCCTATGACAGGGAATGATACTAATACTGGTTCACGGTTGAGTCCGTTTAAAAGCCTCACCCGCGCCTTAAAAGTAATCAAAATCCGCACGATAATTCATCTGGAATCGGGGATTTACAGCGCCGCTAGTGATGAGGTGTTCCCACTGTTCATCCCTGGAGGGGCAACAGTGGTGGGTAACGAAGCGAAAAAAGGTGCAGGGATTGTAATTTTCGGGAGTGGCGAGTATCAAAGTCCCAGCTTTTATATGCAAAATATCACGCTGCTCTTGGTAGATAATGCCAGTCTTTTAGGTGTAACTGTGACTAATCCCTCAGCCAAAGGTACTGGTATCTGGATTGAATCGGCTGCACCTACTTTAGCTAACAATACTTTGAGCAACTGTGGGCGGGAAGGTGTGTTTACCACTGGTACTGCCAAACCCGTAATTTTAGATAACATATTTGTGCAAAATACTGCTAGCGGGTTATTTATGGCACGTCATAGCCAAGGAGAAGTACTGCGGAATCTATTTCAAAGAAACCCGTTAGGCATCGCAATTAGTGACTTTGCCGCTCCGACGATCGCCAATAACAAATTATCAGAAAATGGCACAGCGATCGCACTTTCTCGCAACGCCCAACCTCTGCTGCGTCAAAATCTCATTGCCAGAAATACCCAAGGTGGTTTATTAGTCAATGGGAATGCAATCCCCGATTTAGGTAATATCCAACATCCCGGTAATAACATTTTTCGTGATCATAGTGAATTTGATTTATACAATGCCACTACACAAAAGCTGGTTTCCGTAGGTAATCAATTAAATCCTTCTCTAGTCAAGGGCTTGGTCGAATTGATCCCAAGCAATCGAGTAGCAGTTAGCACCAGTTTCTCTAACGCTTCGACAGAATCCCGCTCTCAAAAACTCCCGGCGTCTCCCCAACTAGATGGACATTGGGCGGAACCATTTATTCAGGGATTAGTGAGCATGGATTTAACTCAGGGTTTTGCTGATGGTAGCTACCAGCCAGATAAACCCATGACTCGCGCCCAGTATGCAGCTTTGGTGGCGATCGCCTTTAACCCACTTCCCAAAGTCCCGGCACCTGATTTTACAGACGTACCCAAAGATTTTTGGGCTTATAGCGCGATCAAAATTGCGGCTAGCGGTGGCTTTGTTGGCGGATTTAGCGATTGCACTTTCCGTTCCGATCAAAATGTCCAACGGCTACAGGTGATTGTCTCCCTAGTAAACGGACTGGGACTACCAGCTGCTGATCGCGGTGTTTTAAAAGTATATAGCGATCGTCATACAATTCCCGATTATGCCCAAATAGCTGTTGCCACTGCTACACAACATGGAATAGTTGTCAACTATCCAGATCCGAAAGTGCTTGCACCTTCACGTTCGGCAACACGCGCCGAAGTTGCAGCGATGGTTTATCAGGCGTTAGTTGCCATTGGGCGAACACCTGCGATTAAATCAGTCTATGTAGGGTTGCATTCTAGAAGTTCACAAGTAGAATAGGAAACACTGCCTCTCGGCTTAGTAACTCGTGAAAAAAAACCATGTAGTTAAAAGCACGCTAGGCTAATATGCGATGGGTGACAAATCTGAGACCTATTGCCTAGAGATAATAGCCCCATGTTAACAACACTTCCAGACACATCTGCCAACTTGGCGATCGCCTTATTAATTAATTATAGTTTCGATCTCAGTGGGTATAGTGCCAATGAGCTAGTTGAGCGTTGGCAAACGCAATATCCCCTTAATTGGCTACACCTGGCAGTGATTGAGGCACTATATCAAGGTCGTTATAAAGGCGTTTCCGTGCAACAAATCTTAGTATTTTGGCAGCGCCGGGATCAGGCTACATATCATTTCAACATGGAATTTGAACGGATGATTTGTAGCAAATTTCCCCAAAGCTTAACCTCATTGGCTGCACCAGCCCTACCAGCAGCCCAGAAAAACCCGACTCTAGAAAAAGTGACGAGTCCGCAATTACCACCAGCTAAGATTCACAATGGCTATCAACACACTAATACTGCAACTCTACAACTGAAAAGTTCCGAACCAAAGACATCTTTGAGTGAAGAAGAGGAGAAGCAGGAAGATAGAGATCATCAAACCGTCTTGAATTCTCCGCTTTCTAGGAAATTTGCCTCTTCGTCAACCCTTCAGTTATCATCTGCTGTCAGCCAAAGGCAAACTTTACAATCAAGTCTACCGCCCTCTGCATCACCATTGCATCATAAACGGGCAAAGCTGCTTCCACCTGCTGCTATTCATGCCCCAATCGGACAATTTACTCCAGAAAAAAGCGATCGCTCTGAGTCTTTTACATCTAAACTCAAAGCGATGTCTGGTGAACAGAATCCAATTGTGGGGAATGGAGAGAGACGCGATTAATCGTATCTGTACTGGGGAATGGGGGTAGTAATGAATGTTTTTAGGTTTTTACTCTGCAACCAACTCCTTAAAACGCTGATCATCGGCAATCTCATCAAAATCTAGGTCAGTTGCTGCGTCTTCTTTATACCTGGGATTAAGTTTAATTGCTTGTTGTAGAGTTAACAGAGATAGTTCAACTTGTCTTTGCAGTGCGTAACACGCTGCTTTGTTGTAATAGGCACTGGCATAATCTGACTTAATTTCTAAGGCTTTGTTAAAACTAGCGATCGCTTCATCATCGCGTCCCAATCTTACCAAAGTATAACCGCGTTTATCCCAGATTTTGGGAGAATTGGGTTGGAATTCCAGGGCTTTGTCTAAGGAAACCATTGCCTCTTCATATTGTTCTAATGCTACTAGGGAAAGACTGCGATTCAACCAAGCAACTGGATCATCAGGCTTGATTTGTATAGCTTTGTCAAATGAGGCAAAGGCTTGCTGATGTTGTTGTAAATTTCCAAAAGCAACGCCGCGATCGCACCAAGCTTGATGATAATCTGGTTGCATCGCAATCGCTCGATCATAGGATGCGATCGCCTCTTTGTAGCGTTTTAACCTTCCGAGAGTTAGACCTCGTTTTAACCAAGCCACAGGTTCATGTGGTTGGATTTTCACTGCTTGGTTGTAAGCTGCGATCGCATCTTCATAGCGCTTTTCAGAAAACAGCCCATCTGCCTGTTTTACATATTCATCAGCAGTGAATTCTGGTTGTTGCGGCTGTTCTTGTATTTCTTCCTCAACTTCAGAATTTACAATCTCTAGGATCGATTCAGGTGTAATTTCAGTTAGTTCTTGAAGGATGAGATCCTTTCTTTCTTGGGCATCCACTTGTAACTCCAAGAGTTGAGAGACAAACTCCGTTTCTAATCTTTCTAACTTCTCCAAAATTATCATCTTTTGTTGTTGAGCATTCCATTGTAATTCGGAGAATTGCGAAGTAAACTCGGAACCAGATTTTTCTAAATTGTCAATAATTAACTCTTTGCACTTTTGAGCATCTACTTGTAACTCCGATAGTTGTTCAGCAAACTCTGACTGCAATGTTGCTAAACTCTCAACAATTTTATTTTTTTGTTCCTGAGCATCTATCTGTAATTCAGATAATTGAGACTTCAGTTGATTATCTAATTTTCCTAAACTTTCAAATGTAATCTCTTTTTTATTTTGAGCATCCACCTGTAATTCAGATAATTTATCAGCAAATTCTGACTGTAATTTTGTTAAACTTTCAAAAGCTATATTCTTTTGCTTTTCAGCATCAGACTGCCATCCAGAAAGTTGAAATGTAAACTTAGACCTTGATAGTTCTAAATCAGCAACGGCAAGTTCTTGCTGTTGTTGCACACCTGACTTTAAATTAGATAGTTGCTCTGCTATGACAGATACTAATTTTCCGAGATTCTCCAGTGCTATATCTCTTTCTTGTTGAGCATCAAACTCTAACTTAGATAGCCCAGAAGCAAATTTTGACTCTAAAAGTTTTATGTTTTCTTGAGATTTTTTGAGTTCAGTTTCTAATCTAGTTAATACCTGTGCTTTAGCTAAAGCTAGCTCAGATGTAAGCATAGATAGATTTTCTTCTTCACTTTTAATTTTTTGCTGTAAAGCAGCCGTTTCCTGTTCTAATTCATAATTAATTTTTTTAGCTTCTTGAATAACATTTTGAGCCTCTTGCCTAACGGTGTTTAGCTGATTTTGTAATTTTTCCATTCCCTGTAGTTGTTGCATTGCTCTCTCAACAAGTTCACGGATTATCACCCGTCGTAATAGCCAAAGTAAAGCAATGATTGCGACTGGAAATAGACTTAATATAACTAGCCAAATATTGAGTAAGATAGTTGTACGGCTAAAAGCGCTATTAAAATCAGACTGGACTTGCTGTTGAATTCGCTTTTCGACTCGTAGTCTTGCTAATTCTTCCCGTTCCTGATTCGATAAGACTGGAGCAGGAGTTATTGTTGGTTTGGGTGATGGTGCAGATTGTCCACTGGCAATACTAGCGCATAACAGTAAGGGTAAAAAGACAATAGTGTTTTTTCCAATTAAAGCGAAAATAGCTTGATTTTTGCTCTTCATAACAACCATTTCAGTCTGTTGGTCAGTTTTTGAAGCGGCGTGCCTCTCTCCAATCTATAACAGAATTAAGTAGTGAAATGTTGTAGAGGCAGTGGGAAATCCTGAACAATCCTTAATTAATCCGCTTCTCGTCCCTTAGTGTACGTAAAACTTCAGTGGTGGAATGTAGTCAATTTTTTGACATTTTTTTTGGTTTACTGATTATAACACGGACTTTGTTGCTACAAATAGGAGGGCGTTGAAACTGGAAGTTATACCTGTGCGCGAACTGTCAGGTGTCGATACTTCGCACTAACATTAGATTATCTAGGGTAAGCAGATTACTTTTCCTAAAATTAACTTAACAAAGGCGGTAGAAAATGGGTCGCTTAAATCCTTATACATTGCAATTGCAGATTACCCGAATGTTTGAGCAAGGGCAATCGTTTTTTGCCACAACCAAAGTACAAGAATGGTTGAAAGAACACAAACACAATCCAGAAGATTATGACATTATTTTCCATAAAAAACCCGCGCCTCCTGGTTCAAAAGAAGTGATGGTAGTGGAAATTGAATTACGCCGTAAGGATGGACAACCTGTAGATACTTGGTTACAGGAACAAGCAAATCTCCATGCCTGATTTTAGCAACTAGCAATTTTAAATTTCAATTCAGATTATCTTAACAGAATTTCCCAAAATATAGCGTTCCCAATTGCGGAACGCTCTTTGTTATCTAGATATTCTCTGTGCGATTGCCCATATCAAAAACATTAAATTCAATTACTATTAGCCTTTTGTTGATTAACAAATTCTATATGTTCCCAGATGTGAGTAGTATTTGTTAGTAAATCTACATTATGAAATATCATCTGGCTTAATCCGATTAGTGTAAGTAGAGCGGTGTGAATAATTCAAGGTTTGTAGTAAGGACTTTAGTCCTAATTTGAGGGCTTCAGCCCTCACTACAAACTCATATCAAGATTTTTTACATTAGTTAATCTACTTTGATTTATTTTCACCTACTTACTTATGTAAACATTGAATTAGCCTTACCTAACTTTGAGTAAATATCAAGATTGCTGTGTGAATTTAACTAATTTTTGTAAAATTCCATACAAAGCTAACTGATATTTAATTAAGTGGCAACTCAGATTTTAGTAAACTTCTGCAACCTTTGTTCTATCCCAATGTTACCCTGTAAACCTCCTGTGTGTACTAGTAGCAATGAATCGCCTTGACAAAAAAATCCCTGTTTTAGTAAATCCATCACTCCGTAAAACATTTTAGCGGTATATACGTAATCGAGGGGTATGCCATGTTCCTCTCTGAACTGCTGGCTAAACAGTAG
>NZ_JBTYKD010000296.1:0-38728 GCF_054880495.1 Nostoc sp. | reverse complement strand
CAACCTCAGCTAAGGTTTTTAGGCTTTATAGAATAAGCTTTCTGAGTTTCGCACCGGGAACTAGTCTAAACTCCAGTTATTCACTCTCAGGTCACGGCTACACGATAACGCTTTCTGAACTGCAAGAGATGCGATCACCACCATCGAAGCGATCGCCACCGGAAAGGGCGGTTACGCCATCGCACACTCCTCTTTCAAAGTTTGTCCCTGCTTTTCTGCCTTGACATCAATATCTCTATCAAAGTCGCACGATCAGAGTTAAACGACTCTAAAAGTTGTACTAAAGCTTCTTCTACAATCACTTCTTTATAAGGAGCATGAGCTTTTCCTAGCTCTAACTGGAGTGTAAGGTGCAGTTTGTCTAGCTGATGCAGCACCTCTTCACTGATTTGAAATGTAGATTTACGCAATGAAACTTTTTCTACGTTGACTTGTTGACTTGTTAAAAAGTTAGCTTTCTCGCTTGTTGAATTACTGTTTGGTTGAATGATTGGTGTGCTATCTGGCTGACTTGTTGAAGCGTCAAATGTATATTCACTCTTGGATTGCTGCCTTGTTGACTTGTCAGCTTCTTGACTAGTTGACACTTCATCTTGATGACTTGTTGACTTGTCAGATTTTCGACTTGTTAGTAGTTTATCTGGTTGACTGGTTAACTTGTCAGCTTCTTGACTAGTGGACACTTCATCTTGCTGACTTGTTGGCTTGTCAGATTTTCGACTTGTTAGTAGTTTATCTGGTTGATTGGTTAACTTGTCAGCTTCTTGACTGGTTGACACTTCATCTTGCTGACTTGTTGACTTGCTAATTTGCTCAAACCCAGCTAAAACTTTATCGGTCGAGGACAACGGATCATTATCATCATTTAATCTGGCGCGTCGTTTTGTCATCTGTCTTTTCACCTTAATTAGATTGCAGCAATTAAATTAGCGATTAACTGGTAAGGCTGCACTAATTTAGGGTCTTTAGCATAGATGTGAATGGGTTCGCCTGCCAGATTTGACTCAGAGAACTTGATTGACTTCGGAACGGCTTCAAATATCTGAATGTTTTGTAGTCTTTTATTTAAGGAGGCTAAGACATCTTGAGTCATGACCGTGTTTTCAGCCATTGTTGGCAATACTCCCAGTATTTGTAATTGGGGATTAAGACGTTTTTGAACACTTGCAACTGTTTCCAACAGTGCAGCCAGCCCTTTTAAAGCGAAAAATTGACACTGCACTGGGATAAGAACTGCATCCGCAGCTGCCAAGGCATTAACCGTTAACAGTCCCAAAGAAGGTGGACAGTCAATTAAGATGTGATGGAATTGCTTGAGTACGGGAGCTAGTCGCTCTTTAAGGATGTAAAAGTTACCTACTTTCATGAGTATCTCCGTTTCTCCCTTAGCTAAGTTGATGTCAGCAGGCAGTAAGCTGAGTCCAAATTTAGTAGAAACTACTCCATCGATGACTTCTGCTTTTTCTGTAATTACGTCGTAGCAGCTAATCTGGTCGTCAGCCACTTCCACCCCCAGCCCTGTAGTGAGATTGCCTTGAGGGTCAAGGTCAACAGCGAGGACAGTATCCTTAAGAGCCAGTAGTCCCCCTAAAGATATAGTGGAGGTAGTTTTAGCTACCCCTCCTTTTTGATTTGCTAGTGCAATAATCATTGAATTTTAGGCCAAACATTTTGCCTATGAGCTTACTGGCAAGTCATTAATATAGCAAGTTAGGTTTACAACCAGCTAAAAAGCTAAAAAGTTGGGTTGTCAACCAGCTAACTTGTTGGCAAGTTAGAAAGTTATACTCCTGCCCTGTATGCTAGATGTAGAAGAGTACATTATTGTTCAAGGCTTGTTAATAATTAAATATATGGTTATCAATTTCTCCTCCGTAACGTTACCTCAGTCTGAAAACTTGAAGTTACATATCCTACTGTCACGTAATCATGAAGGAAATGTAATAGCTTCTGTCCTGGAATTTCCCAACACTCAGGTTGAAGCACCTACTCAAGAACTTGCATTACTTGAATTGAAAAAACTTTTGTCAACTCGTCTTGAGAAGATAGAAATTATGAGTGTAGAAATTCAATTGTCTCAAAGCGAAGCAGAAAATCCTTGGATAAAATTTGCGGGTGTGTTTAAAGACGATGCAGATTTTGCTGAAATTGCTAATAATCTCAGAGCAGAACGTAACGCAGTAGATGAAGATTAAAAGACTGAGGATTAGATTCAGATTGAGAAATGCAGGATGAGTTTTTATATACTCGACACAGACCATGTTTCGCTTTTACTTCAAGGAAACCAAGCTGTTATATCTAAAGTTGCTCAAGTTTATCCCAATTTGGCTATCACCATTGTCACAGTTCAAGAAATTTTTAACGGGTGGGTAGTCAAAATTAATGACCGGACTGAATCTGCCAACTTAGTAAACCTTTACACTAAACTGTGGACTACTCAAGAGTATTTCAAAGGAGTAAGAATACTCAACTTTGATACTGCTGCCTACACTTGTCACCAAGGTTTACTCAGAGAAAACCAGCAACTCAATAAAAAAAGGCTACAGAAAGATTTGCGAATAGCTGCGTAGGCAAAGCCCGCCGTAGGCATCGCTCTAAGGGCAAATGCGGTGATGGTTACTCGTAACCAAAAGGATTTTGCTCAAATTCCCGGTTTGGTGCTGGAGAATTGGACTCACTAAATTAAGAATTAGCTTCTGGTTTACAACTTGGTTGGTTAATTAATCCCAAAGATAAACAAGTAATAATCTATCGTCCAAATCTTGCACCAGAAGTTTTACAATCTCCTACAAGTTTATCTGGTGAAGATGTTCTCCCTGGTTTGATTTTAAATTTACAGCCAATTTTTGCGTAGAGGAATCATTATTTTGATTGTTAATACAAGTCATAATGCCATTTTCTAAAGTCCTTCATAAATTTTTGATTAAAGATGCTCTGAGCTTTGATATCTTAACCAATAACTCTACAACTACGATCTTGCAGATAACTTTCGCTGATTCATTCATTAAGGGACTTGCAAGCAGGTAAATATATGCTTATGATAGTTGATGTAGGCAGCAGATTTGAGGATTTTCTGACCGTCAAAATTTGTGTGACTATATTCCTCTTCCATTAGAAAATCAGCCAAAATTCTTAAGTCTTTTAGTGCTTTTACCTGTATACCGAACAGTTCGGCAATACCTACATAAAGCTCATTTGCACTGGAGTTATTAGCCAAATATTCAAACAACTCCCACTCTATAACAACAAATTCAAGCCTGTAACTATCAAAATTGTATGTTGGTATCCAAGGAGGAGTGTAATTATCCTTGTCTCTGCCGCAGTCAGGTTTATAAATAGTCCAAGCTTTTCTTACTTCAGGACTATATCGCTTTCGCATTGAATTACTGATTATTTCATAATCATTAATATTTATTAAAATTACTATGCAACGTATTCCACCATCACCAAGATATTCCCCAGCAACTACTGAACGAATAACATTAAAAAGAGATGTTAGTTTATTTATTACTTTTAATAAACGTTTGATTTCACGCTCAATTTGAGGTTGCTTCGGTAAATATTTTTTAACTTTACAACCGTTTAGTTCTGGTTGAAACAAGTTGATATAATATCGCTCCTGCTCATCTAAAAAATTTATTGGGAATTCTTTCCAATAAATTTTGTGGCAGAGTTGACGATTTGACCTAATCAATTGTGGATATCTATGGTGCGATTTCCCAGCCCATCTGCTCTTAAGATTTGCAGCCTGACCTATATACCAAACGCAGTCGTTAGCATCAGCTATCACATATACTCCAGAACAGTCCGGCAAACTATACCGTTCTCTAAACAGAACGTTTGACCAATCCTTCCACTCCATAACTTCACGATAACAGGGTTAGATGCTTATCTATTTCATAGAATGCCCATTGTGGGGTATTAAGTTAAGGTCTGCTGCACCAGAAGCCTCGGTCTAAGCTATCAGTTTGCCGATATCAGTTTTGATATCAAAGCAGCAGTTTCACAGACTCGGCATATCTAAATAACACCCACCTCCTTCCGCAAGGAGTATTTTGATCCAAAGCGAATGTAAACATTCATGCTCCCACCGAGTGCCGTATGATAGACGTTATTGGAAAGCCACATTATCGATAACGACGCAGTAAGCACTTATGCCTAACAAGGCGGGGCAGAGGGGCAGAGGGGCAGAGGAGCAGGGGAGAAATGGAAAATAAGAAACCAATTCAAAGCCATAGAGATTTGGAAGTTTACCAAACAGCATTTGATGCTGCTATGGAGATTTTTGAACTCTCCAAAAAGTTTCCTATGGAGGAACGATATTCGTTGACCGACCAAATTCGTCGTTGTTCACGTTCTGTCTGTGCTAATTTAGGCGAAGCCTGGAGAAAACGGCGTTATGAAGCTGCTTTTGTCGCTAAACTTAACGACTGTGAAGCTGAAGCGGCAGAAACACAAATATGGATAGAATTTGCTGTCAAATGTAAATACTTGGAGGTTGAAGTAGGAAGACAGCTTTATCGCACTTATGACTTGATTCTAGGTAAATTAGTGAAGATGATTGCTAATCCTTCACCTTGGCTAATGCCAAAAGCAAGAAAAGAATAAACAACCCCTCTGCTCCTCTGCTCCTCTGCTCCTCTGCTCCTCTGCTCCCCTGCTCCCCTGCCCAAGAGCTTATTCTTTAAGAACGCGAGTCAGCACTTATGTCAAATCCACATTCTGGAGAAATTGTCAAGTCTGCGTTGGAGGCGTGTTTAGATGCACCTTTAGCTCGGTATTTTGACGCGCAACTTCAGGGCGACCCAGATGTGTTGGCGCAGTTGTTGGCAGATAAGCGCAATCCCAATACTCGACGGGCTTATGAAAAGGATTTGAGGGATTTCTTTCTGAAGATGACTTTGATGCCGCCGACTGGTGATAGTGTGCTGGAGTTTTTGCACTTGCAGCGAGAGCAAGCGGTGATGGTGGTGTTGAAATATAAGGCGATGTTGATTAAATCTGGGTTGCGGGAGGCCACAATTAATCGGCGGTTGGCGGCGATTAAGTCGTTGGCGAAAATGGGGCGGAAGTTGGGAGTGTGCAACTATTCCCTGGAAGATGTGTCGGGGGAGAAGGTCAAGGCGTATCGTGACACGCGGGGGGTTGATAGCAAAGCGATAGCAAAAGTAATTCACTCCTTTGATAGGGAGACTTTGATTGGTAAACGCAACTATGCAATTTTTCTGGTGCTGTGGGGTTTAGCGTTGCGTCGCCAAGAGATATGTCAGTTAGATGTAGGGGACTTTGATTTTTATGGACGCAAGTTGAGAGTTTTAGGGAAGGGGAAGGGAACCAATGAAGAATATTTGGATATGTCTAAGGATGTGGCGGCTGCTCTTGCTGATTGGTTAATTGCACGAGGGGATTTGAATGCTAATTTACCAATATTTACGGCGTTGGATTTTCATAATGAAGGACATCGCTTAACTACTGATGCCATCTATAAAATTGTATCTGCTAGTTTTAAGGCAGTGGGGGTGAAGAAAACCATGTCACCGCACAGGGTAAGGCACTCGGCAATTACGGCGGCACTGGATGCGACGGATGGGAATATTAGAAAGGTGCAGAAGTTGAGCCGTCATGCTGACCCGCGAACGTTGATGATTTATGATGATAACCGGAATAAAGACCTGTGGGAAATGTCGGAATTGTTGACGGGTATGTTGAAGAATTCGGGGGAATAAAAATTGGGTAAGAAGCAAACTAGGGAGATTTAAGTACACCCATTCCTTCCGTCTTATGTCCGCATTAACAGTTATGAGTGATAACCGCTATACCACTGCGTCACATCAAATCAATAAGCGGGTATAAGACCCTATCGGCACTTGAGCGTTATTTAGAAGTGAGCGACGACCAGAAACGTCAAGCGATCGCGCTTATTGATTTTTTAAGTGTCGAGTCATTTAATTCTAGTTTCCAGCGATCGCACTCAATCTCCAAATACAAAAACCCGTGCTACGCAAGGTAATACGGGGTGAGAATTGGGATAACGGGGGAATGGGGCATTAATCGAAGTCGTCAGGCAATTCTGCCTCTTTTAGCGTCTCTTGTAGCTTGTGGTAGGTAGCTAGGGATGGGTGAGAAAGTGAGATGTTTCTTGGCTTCTCTTTACCCTTCACAGGATTTTTAGCTCGGTTCTCAGTGCGTCTTCTAATACGGTTACGGTCTAGTTCATCAAAAGGATTGGTGATATCGTTCGCTATCATCTCATCAACTTTCTCACACATCAGTTGAAAATTTAACCTGCCGTCCTCATTCAGGGTATTCACGCAAAGATACGAAGACTAGTAATACAAGAAATTAAAATTTCATGAAGACGACTCAGTAATTGAAGATGTAGTGAAGATTACTTAGGAAAACTTGAGTACTCAGATTATATGTGATTTTATGAAAAGATGTCACGTAAGTATCGCTGACTGAATGAACGTGTAATGTGAATTGGCCAGATACAAAATTTAATTAGAAGAAGTAAACCTGATGTTAAACAAGAAACTCAAAGACTTAGTTCGAGCTAATTTAGTTACAGTATTGGGTCTGAGTACCCTAGCATTAATTGGTAATACTTCTGCTCAGGCAGCTAGTCTTGAGATTACTGATTTCACTACTTTAAATGACCCCGATAGTATAGACGGCATCGCTTCCCCATACGGCATCAACAATCATGGAGCGATTATAGGAAATGCAGCTTACGGGGGATTTCTATATCAAGAAGGTTATTACACTACCTTAAATGCTCCTAATGCTGAAATCGGGGAGACTTATCCATCCGGCATCAACGATCATGGGGACATTGTAGGGTTTTACAATGATGCTAATTACAACACTTATGCTTTTCTAGATCAAGGAGGTAATTACACTATCTTAAATGATCCTAGTAGTATGACCGGGGGCACTAATCCAATAGGTATCAACGATCATGGGGACATTGTAGGGTCTTACACTGATCCCAACTTAATTACTGATGATGGTTATAACTATATTGATGGTTTTCTATATCAAAATGGTAACTACACTACCTTGAATTATCCTAATGCTTCCTTCTTGAATTATCCTAATCCTGTTTTTTATTATCTAACAGGCATCAACAATCATAGAGATATTGTAGGGTATTACTATAATTTTAGTAGCAACGACATTGGTAGTCTAACAGGCATCGGTAGTTTTCTATATAAAAATGGTAACTACACTGCTTTAAATGCTGATCCGAGTACTGGATTCCTTGCGACTCAAGCGAATGCCATCAACGATGAAGGAGAGATTGCAGGATTTTACTATGATGGTAATGGCAACACTCATGGTTTTATATATCATGATGGTACTTATACTACCGTCAACTATCCTGGTGCAATTTCGACACAACTGTTTGGTATCAACGATAAAGGAGAGATTATAGGATCATATGGTGATGCTAATGGTGACGGTGGTGGTTTTACGGCTGAGGTAAAAGAAGTACCTGAACCCGGAACCATCCCTGCTACTTTCGTTTTTGGTGTAGGTTTAATTACGGCACGGCTGAAGCTGCGTAGAAAGCAAAAAGCTTCCCTAGCAGCATAATCTTTGGATGCGTTAGGCAGAAAGTCACTATTTGGAAAATATTGGGTAATGGGATTTTGTACGGATAAAAACGTTCGCCCACAACTGAATATTCGATTAGACAAACACCCCGGACTGTTAGACGAAATCAAAGCCTATGCCAGCGAGCGCACTATTAAATCGGTGATTTATAGCCCTGATTTTTAGCACCTAACTTTGGGGCACTGCTGCCAATTCCCTTTCATCCCTCAAAATGAGCGAACCGACAGTGATGACATAAATAACCAATTTAAATCTTAATGAATTCTGCTTAAAAATGAAACAAATATGAGAATAAATTACAAGATTGAAATGTATATTTTTCAAATTAATTAGAAAAAAGCCAATTTATTTCTTTTTTTTAGTGTACGCTGAATAAAGATTGAAAGGGAGTAGCTGCTGGCTAATAAAGTCAGTACATCTGAATCAACATACTGGCAGAACGCCTGGTTCAGATGACAAGTTTTTGAGCCTCAGTAGTTAACTGAGCCAAATCTTTCAGCTTGGGAGCGAGACTTTCACTAAGTTCACATCTGATGTGAGCTTGGTGGAGTACAGATGTGCTGCTCAAGCTCACTCAGGAAAGTTGTAAGAAATCTGAGGAGCTTGCTTGGCTTGTATCCAATGGAATTAAATCTTTTTGTTTCTACTTTTGCACTAATATTTGTGGCTGAACTACCAGATAAAACTGCTTTTGCAGCTTTATTACTTGCCACTTGTCATCATCCTCTTGCAGTTTTCACAGGCGCGGCAGCAGCATTTGTGATTCAGAGTCTTGTTGCAGTGGCATTCGGTAGTTTATTTAGCCTTTTACCACCGATGCTTATTCATATAGGTGCGGGGATTTTGTTTTTAGTATTTGCAATCATGATGTGGCGCAAGAAGGAATCCGGTGGTGAGGATGTTAAATGTGATGAGCAAGCAAACAAAGCTCGTTTTTCTAAATCTGTTGCATCAACATTTATGACTATTTTTATTGCTGAATGGGGAGACTTAACACAGTTGGCAACAGCTACTTTAGCAGCTAAATATCATTCTCCAATCACTATCTTCTGTTCCGCAACTTTAGCACTTTGGGCTGTGACGGCTATTGCGGTAATAGTCGGATATAAAGCTAAACATATAATAGAGCAAAACTTGTTACAGAGAGTTGCGGCAACTGCATTTGCGGTAGTAGGAATCGGACTCTTGGTTAAACACTAGTATTAGTACTAGTCCCACGGCGGGAGCTATTAAAGATCAAATCAGGGAAGCATTGGCAATATTAGAGTAATTCCATTAGTGTGTATTTTTGTCATAGCTAGCTGAGACTATTCTCGCCTGCGAAGATTGGATAAAAAATTTGTTGGAAATTCCTAATGAGGAATCCCTTGCACATTCTGCTGTGGAGTAACGCCAAGAAAGGCAATTTGCTCAACATTCAAGACATTCAAGGTGAACTGATCACGCTTAACGGTGTAATTGTTGGAGGTACCTGCAATAATGTAATCACTTTTGAAATCAGGCAGAATTAGCTTATCCCATCCCGAACCACCATCGATGGTGGCATTACCGTAACCAACATCAAATGTGTCGTTTCCACCTCCACCCTTAATCAAGACATTGGCAATAGCGCCCCCTTGGTCTGAAACGGGATTACCCTTAGCATCAATTCGACGAGCTTTGAAGTAATCGTTACCGCTTCCGCCATCAATCGTGCCGCCTTGAATGCCAACGCTGGTGCCATAGCCAGTCAGGATATCAGATCCTGCCCCTTCACAAATAATGCCATTAGTATTAACAATGCCAGTACTTGGACTAATGCCAGTACTTGGACTAATGCCAGTACTTGGACTAATGCCAGTACCAATGATGGTATCATTGCCATCGCCTAAATTGATCATGCCACTGTTAACAATGCCTATACCTACACCAGGTTCAACTGTCCCAGCTTTAGGGATATAGTCCCCCGCACCGCCTGTGCCCGTGCCAGAAAGAATGTCGTTTCCCTGCCCTCCACTAATTACGCTACCTTGGCTGTTGGAGATGCCTATACCATTCCCCGCAAGGACATTAAGACTATTAATACCCATAGCATATACTTGCCCATTACCACCCTTGCCAATACCAGTAATAGAATTGTTTCCTTCTCCTCCATTAATGTTGCTGCTACCACTGTTGGAGATGCCTATACCATTCCCCGCAAGGAAATTAAAACTATAAGTATCTACTTCCCCATTACCGCCCTTGCCAATACCAGTAATAGAATTGTTTCCTTTTCCTCCATTAATATCGCTGCCACCACTGTTGAAGATGCCTGTAGCATCTACTCCAGCATTACCACTACCAGTTCCAGAGATGGAATTGTTCCCTTCTCCTCCATTAATATCGCTGCCCTCAGTGTTAGAGATTCCTATAGCCCTGGTCTGAGTGTTAGAGAAGATTCCTAGAGGATTAGCCAATTCTCCAATTGCAGTTCCAAAGATAGAGTCGTTCCCAAATCCTCCATCAATGCGGCTATGCTGAGTATTATTGATGCCTGTAGGATCGGCTATTCCATCGAAAGATCCCGTTCCGGTTCCCTTGATCAAATCATTTCCGTCTCCTCCATTAATGTAGCCACCCTGAGTGTTAGAGATTCCTGTACCATGTAGATGTTGTCTATACTCGAAGCCACCAGTGCCTGTGCCTAAGATTGTATCGTCTCCCATCCCTGCATTGATGATGCCACTGTTAGCAATGCCAGTGCCTGTGCCTGCATTGTCAAAGCCGTCGCCGCCACCAGTGCCTGTGCCTAAGATTGTATCGTTACCTGCTTGAGTATCAATGACTCCGTTTTTTAGAACCTCAATTCCAATTGTTGGAATTGTATTATCCTCTTTGCCTACCACTAGATCGGAACCCGAAGTGCCTATGAATGGGGGCAAAGAAACAATTAGTCTGGACATAATGTAATTCTCCGCAATTGTGTGTGATGGAATTTTAACCCCTGAAAGTCTTGCTCTTTGAAGAAGAATTCTCTCTCTTCAGAATTCCAGTAGACGGAAAAGTTTTCGTATCTCCTCAAAGATTCGGGGTAAGCAATTATTCTGCTGACCACGACCTTTTGCCTGTTCGTGCAATAACGCCTTTAGAACAGCTCCTTACTTCCTTCATCGGAATAAAGTATTTTTATGCAAATCTCCCGATCTTTTTTATTAGTGTAGTTATAGCCGGGGTATCGGCTGTCCAAAGATATGATCAATCATCATTGACTTGAGCAACAAAATAAATTACATTTCTCGCCTTTAAAAATCATCATCAAGAGGACAGAGGAGAGTTTGTAAGAATTCTGGGAGATATTCGTACTGGTCTAAAATAATATTCGCCATTGTTAAATACCACTTGTGATAGAGTTGGGGGTCTTGATGAGTACCTCCTTTACTGAACCAGCTATTTACAGTGCGAATATCTACATGGCTGATTTGGGCAATTAACTCACGGCTCACATCCCACTTGGCGACAAATTCTTGATGATCTAAAATTGGTACAGCATAAATAAATGCTCTTAGTCTTGCTAATTGTTGGGGCGTTAAAGGTTTAGGATTACTCATGAAGCCTCACCCAACGGTTCAGTTGTTGTTCTGAACATTCTTTTGATTATACGAATCATGGTTTTGGTAACGAATTAGTTTTAATGGCGTGAGCCGTGCTTCATTTACCGCAGAATCACTATCCTGTGGTTATGGGGATTTTATTATCAATAAACCGCCGTCCTATTGAGAATTATTTAGTCTTCAAAACTTAGTGGTTTGCCGTTGAAATGCTGGGAAATTTTCTCAGGGTGAAACCAATCGGGCAGCGTCTTCTCAACATCATCAAGATTATTTCCTTGCTCATCGACCAGACCGTAGCGAACAACTACTCTTTTTAAAGGTGTTTCGCCATTGGCTGAGAATTTCTCAAGCAATACAGTCCCCGACTTCCGAGCGCTTGCTGTACCATCTGGGAATGATTCATTAGTGGCATTGTGAGTAATTCCAAGTAAATATTCCTTGGCTTTGCGAGTATCGGTTAGGCTCATTTTGAAAAATGCGATCGCACTTTCACCGCACAAAGACTTTAAATTAGTGAACTCATCCACAATTACTTGCTGTTTGATTGTCGGTTTTTGTTTAATCCGTACCAACCAGCGTTCGCAGCAATCCTGAAAAGCTTGGGTAATTTCATCCTCTGACTCAGAAGAGCTAGTAGCTTCTAGCAACTTCCACACATCGGCATTATCCCCAGTGGCGTGTCTATCAATTAGTTGGTGAATTGGTGCATTAAGGCAATACTTCCTAATTAATGCAATAGCTGTTGCGGTGTAAGTTTTACCGCTTCCCTGGTTTCCAATCAGCCATAGTGGTTTTAGTGAGTTAATTATTTTCCACAAGTAACCATCCTCATGATGTTTAAGGGCATCGACAAGACTATTTTTAAGCTGTACATCTGGTGATACCTGAGCAGAAGTGTTAGAATCCTGCTTGCTATTTTTAACCTTTTCTAATTCCTTTGTCGCTTTGGCTACTGCCAGCCGATTATCTACAATCTGTTTATCCAAATTAGAGATATCTAACTCATGACTTTTAAGTACAGTCTCGCCCTGCAATCGCCCATTAATTTCATCGAGTGCTAATTCATTGGGTGATTTCATAGCCTCTATCGTCTCTGCCGCATTACGTGCGATCGCGTTTTTGGTGATTGAGTTTTGCTGCTCTTTTGAGAATTTAGTTAAATCCAGGTGGTTATGGACTATCAAATCATTCTCAAGCGCTTTAATTTTTAGCAGAGAAAACTGACTATGAATAGCTTCTTCTTGGCTATCTGTAAGCAGTTTAGAGCCAAGGTAAGCAGTTAATAGCGCGGCTGTACCAGCTAAACTGAATAGAGGTGCGGTAGGTGATTCTGGTGCTAAATTACCGACTATTTTAATATTGCTATCAAAGGTTGAGTTCCGGCGCTCATGCTCTACTATCCAACTAATACCGCGCTTAATTTGGTCACTTTTACAAGGCTGATTATTTGGCGTAAAGCAGAATAATGTTTCGCTGTACTTGGTGGTATCACTCCAGAGTGGCAGGGTTAAACTCAGTCCCCCAACCAGCAAAATACCAATGCCAAATGTAGCAATCTTGCGCTCTGCCTTAAACCGTTGGTTAAATGCTTTTATCTCTTCCATAAAATCAAAACTATAAATCCCAAAAAGATAATGGCTGGCAAGTAAGCACTAACTAAAAGTAGCAAGGATTTGATGAGTGAAAGTAGCTGAATATCCAACCCAGCTTGTTTACCCCAAGAGCTAAGGTGCTTAAGGTTTTCAGCAGTGTTTACAGCATCAGTAAACAGGTTGTTTACAGCAAATATCCCAAGGATAATCCCACCTATAATTGTCAGACAACCTCTCTGCCTATACATTTACTTTTTTCCTCAAAGACATTATTGCCATCCCAATAAAAATTACCCCAGCAGCCGCTATTAGTAGCCCTTGTGGAATAGCGAAGGCATTAGTATTTTGTGCTGCCTTTATTTGTGCGTATGTATCTTGGATTTGGCTTTCAGTTGCCCTAACTTCTGCGACTATTTTCTGTGTCGAGTTCCACCCAACGACTCCACCAATGGCTAGTTTCCCTACTGCTACCAATGGCTTGCCATGACTTAATGACCAGCGCTCACTACTCAGTTCAAAGTGAAAACTTTCTCCACAATCAATCAGTCCTGGTAGCAATGCTAATATCATGGACATTGCCAGAATAATACTGATCGATATTTGCATGGAGAACAAGAGCCAAGCCAGTGATGCTGATCCAACCTGACAGGATAGAAATAATAACCCGCTATCTATACGCTTCCTGGCTTCAATATCGGCGTATAGTCTAGCCTCCATTCTCTGCAAATAATTGGCTGTAGTCTCGTTAACTCCCGTGCTGCCATTGTCATTTATTAGGTTATCTAATTCGTCATCGTTAGGTGGAAGCATGGGAATAAAACTAAGTTAATTATTGAGAATACCTGAGCAATGACCCAGGTATTTGCTTTTAGAATCCTAATGCTGATTTAATTGCTGTGAACTTCTCGGCTAGCACACCGCGCACTGTGTTATTTTGATAGTTCTTTTGGGTGATTAAATCAAATCTCGCATCGTCACCACGATTTAAAGCTTCAGTCATCATCTTGGTTTGGTAAACTTCGTTAGCACTTATCTGCTTAATCTCAGGTCTATTTGATTGGTCAGTTAAAGCAGCTTGATTGTCAACGCCAACGAGGTAAGCATCAATGTAACCCTTAATTTGGGTGTAATTCATCTGGTAATTATGACGCTGATTCTCGATGTTTCGAGCATTTGCAAATTCAGCAGCCGTCTCACTTCTTTTATGCCCATACTGAGCATTTGCAAGAGTGGCGTTCATCGTTGCTTTGTCAATCTCAATCGCGCTCTTCCCAGCATTTACCAGTACTTCGGAGATAGCTTTATTCTGAGCAGTCGTACCATTAATTATTTCATGGTATGCTGCGGCTAACTTTGGTGCAAATTCTGCACTTAATCTACCCTGCCTCGCTAGCTCCCCAATCTTCTGAGCGCTGGTGACATCGCCCATCATTGCATTTGTAAAGTCATCCAGACTTACACCAAATTTAGTCTTGAGAACTTGGTTTATCCTTCGTGCTTTGGGTGAAACGTGATTCTTGAGTTTTAATTGAGAATTGTCTTTCACCATTTTGGTAACTTCCTAGGTATTTCTAAATATTTATTTGGGTCTACAAAATCCCTGTACTCTATCCGCTTAACTCGGAATTGTGATAATCTCCAGTCGTCATAGGCTTGTAGGGCAAATAGAAGTAGGGCAATGGACAAGATGATGAATCCTACTCTCTTCGGGTTAAACGAGATTGTGTAACCATTACCCTGCCTTACTGGGTAATGTGAATCTTGATAAGATATTGGCTTGGGAACTTTTGATATGTTGGCGGATGCCTCCTATATCTGCCCTGACATTACTTGAGAAGTTTTCTACTTTCTGATTTAACTTAGTCGCCCTATCCGCTATGTGCGATCGCACTACATGAGCATTAGTGTCTAAGGCGCTCTCCACCTCATCAAAACGATGGTCTACATAACCTCTAATTGCACTGGTTACACTGGTTAAAAAACTGGAATAATCGCTGAAAACATCATCGATATTATCCGCAACTACTAAGCACTCTTGTTCGCTCAGTTCAAAACCCAGTGCCATTGATTGAGTAGATACTAATGCTTGTTTATCCGCGTTGGTCACAGCTAGGGAATGAGTAATTTCGTTCACTTCTAGAGGTGCAATCGCGTTTACTTCGTCTTCCTCTAATTCGCTTGTATCATAATTAAAGTCAAACAGTATTAGGGGGGATGAATAAGTGCCTAAAATCACAGCCAACCACTTTTAAAACAACCTCTTAAGCTTTAGATAAATTTTATTGAGATTAGATCCACGTAAAGACACTCCAAACGCAGAGGATAATTACTCTATTGGGGCGTTGTCTCCTGCGTCGGTGTGGGTGTCGGAGTGGCGGTTTCTGTGGGAGTTGGTATCGGAGTTGGCCTGGGTGTTGGTGTGCGAGTTGGCGTAGGAGTGGGCGTTGGTGTAGGCAATGGGGAAGGGGTGGGATTTTCCACTCTCATGCTGAGTTGATAATCTAGTGGTTTCGATGCTGTGGAAACCACGACAAACTCGTAAAATCCCTTTTCTGGTAATTTAGTTGACAAAGTACGCTGGGTAGAATCTTGCAAAAGTTTGATTTTGCCAGAGGGTGAATAGACTGATAACAAAACTTGGGAATTTGCTTCTAGCTTCAATTCCAAAGATTGCTCTTTGGCAAGTTCAGCAATGAACACTTTGCCACCACCTGATTGGAGAGTACCACTGACTATTTTGCTGGTAGCACCTCGATCAAAAGCAAGTTTCTTGAAAGCGCTACCCTCAAGGATAGCACTGAGTCGATCGCTAACAAAACCATACCAAACTTGTCCGATGGGCTGAGACTTAAAATCTTTACCACGCTGCTCAGGAAATACACTTAAGAAAGCAGCCTCTCCCAAATCAGATAAAGAACGACTACCGACGTTGATTTTGTTGACTTGTAGTTTCCAGCGATCGCGTTCAGCAGTTGTGTAAGTTCCCAATCTTTGACGTGTATTTGCACTCAGTGGCGCTAGCTTTTCGAGTAATTCTCTTGCTGTTTTATCCCATTCTGCTCGCAAACTCTCATCTTCGGTACCGTTGTTGAGAGTGCGTCCCCGTAAACTGGGATTTCTGTCCCAAAAAACCTGATTCACCAAGTTGATATAGAACTTCTCATCAATACCTAATTGTTGACGGCGATCGCTTAATCTTTCTTTACGTTCCCGTTCTGCTGGTGAATATTGCGCTAAGGGATCGGTTGCTTGTTCACTGGTTGGAATTGGGTTGGCTGTAGGAGTAGGTTTGATTTGGGCGACATCACGGCGGCTATTCACTCCCCACCAAATTAATCCAACAGTCCCAAATACAGCCAGTGCCACTAGGAAGGTTTTTGTTGGTGTCCACCAGGAGGGAGGGGGGGATGTAGCTTTAGCTTCCCGCAGGGTGGGGGATGAGGGAGAGATGGCAACGGTGGCGGATGTGGGGTATTGAGTTGGGGAATAGTTAACTGGGGGCGGGTTGATGGCTTGGAGTACTTGACGGGCTGATTGATAGCGATCGCTTGGTCTAGCAGATAACATTTTATCTAATACCTGTGCCAAAGTTTGACTCAGGCTAACTTCCCTTCGCCACTGCCAGCTGAGAGTGTAGGTATCAATTAATTCTTGGGGTTGTTTTCCTGTCAGTAAAACCAGCATTGTTGCGGCCATTGCATACAAGTCGCTATGGGGAGATACTAACCCAGTTTGCATCTGTTCTGGGGGAGCAAATCCGACTTTACCCAATAGGGTTGGTGATGGAGAAGATGCAACTATGCCGGGTTGATAATATTGGGAAGCTACGGTTGCTACTACTTGTTTGACACCGCCAAAATCAATTAACATCGGCAGTTGGTCAACAGTGCGAAGCATTAAGTTATCTGGAGAAATATCTCGATGAATTACGCCTAGTGAGTGGATGTATTCCAATACTGGCAAAATTTGTTGCAACAATTGGCGTATTTCTACTTCTGTAAAGCGCAAACCCTGTTGTATCCGGGCATCTAACAAAGAATTGTAAGTTTCCCCTTCGACATAATCTTGCACCAAAAACAGATATTCTTTGCCCCCTAAGTTCAGCCGAAGCAGTTCCCGAAAGCGAGGAATTTGGGGATGTTGCAGTTTATAAAGAACACTCGCTTCTCTCTCAAACAGTTCTCCAGCTTTTTGGATCACGTAAGCAGTTTGAACTTGGGGGGAAAATTCCTTTAAAACACAAAGTTCGCGGAAACGGTTGATATCTTCAGCTAAATAAGTGCGTCCAAAGCCACCTTGGCCAATTTGACGCACAATTAGATAGCGATCGCCTAAAGTTAGTCCCGGTTGGATAATATAACTCATAGGCGTATCCAACAACTTTTCACCACACTGGAGACAAAAGCGGCTACCTGGGGAATTTTCATGTCCTTGAGAACAATATATTTTAGTCATTAGTCATTAGTCATTAGTTATTAGTGACTCTTCCCCAGTTTCCTTACTTGCCAGATTCTAGTTTACTGACTTGATCAGCTGCGATCGCATACCAAATTTGACCAAAAGTCTGTTGATTAAGTTTCCCACGCTGCTGATCAGGAAACAACCGATCAAATTTTTCATTTGTATCTTTGTTCAGTTGATCAATTGTATAGTTCCCAAACTGCCCCGATCGCGCTTGTCGTCTCCATGTTTCGTAATTTTGTGCAGTATAGTTCCCCAATTTCCGACGAGCTGCTGGACTGAGGTTAGCCTGTTCTAGTTTATTCAACAAATCGTCAGCGATACCAGACCATTCATCTCGTAAACCAACGTCTTCAGGTTTAGATGTCAGGCTACGTCCCTTTAATTCTGGTTTTTTTGTATAAAATAAATTATCTACAAAGGGAATAAAAAATCCTTCAGTAATTTCTAGCTGTTGACGACGATTGATAATTTCCTGGAGATGCTGATTTTTTCCTTTGTCGCTGACTGGTTTACCGCTCGGATTTGGGAACTGGGGAATTTGCGGTAATGAAATTGATGGTATGGTGATTGAAGTTACAGTCCGAATGACTGCATTTCCCACCGCCAAAGTTAATCCAACTAAAGCTGTTCCTCCTAGACTGATCACGAAAGGGCGAATCCAAACAGGCCAAGATATCGGCTTGGCAATCGCTTGCGTTTGGTTTTGAAATCTACTGATAACAGCACTAGCACCTTGTCTTCCCGGAGCAACTACCATCGTCTTGATCTTGGTGGTAATATAATTAGCTGGGGATTTAGTAGCAATTGGCGATGGTAAATCTTTGAGGATTTGCTCGGATCGTTGGTAGCGATCGCTCGGTTTATAAGCCAGCATCTTTTTTAACACCGCTTCCAGTTGGGGACTAACTTGAATTTCCTTTCCCCATCCCCAAATTCCCTGATAGCTGTCGTATAATTTTTGCGGTTCTTTATCCGTGAGCAACACCAGGGATGTCACCGCCAAAGAATAAAAATCACTATTTAAAAATACTTTACCCTGCCGTAGCTGTTCCTCTGGAGCGTAGCCTTTTTTACCCAGCAAAGTGTTATTTCCAACCAACTTTGTGCGCCAAAAACCTTGAGAAGCTGGCAATTGCTTGACACCACCAAAATCAATCAGCACTGGCAGATGATCAGAACGCCGCCAAATCAAATTATCAGGAGTGATATCACGGTGAACTACATCTAGTGAGTGGATGTAGGATAACACGGGTAAAATTTGTTGCAGTAGTATGATTACTTCCTCTTCACTAAAAGTTTTTCCTTGACTTTCCCTCTGTTCTAATAATTGGTAATAATTGTCACCATCCACATAATCTTGCACTAGAAAGAAAAAATCTTTAGTGCCTATCTTCACTTGTAGCGATGCATGAAAACGCGGAATTTGCGGATGTTGGAGTTTTTTCAGAACATTTGCTTCTCGTTCAAATAACTCTTTAGCTTTTTGTAAATCTTGCTGTTCTTGTACTTGGGGTGCAAATTCCTTCAGCACACAGGTTTGATCGGATTTATTTCTATCTTCCGCCAAATATGTACGACCAAAGCCGCCCTGCCCTAGTTGACGGATAATTTGATAGCGATTATCCACAATTTCCCCCACAGCAAGAGGTAATGGCTCACCACAATGGGTACAAAAGCGGCTACTACCATTATTTGTATGTTGTTTACTGCAATAGAGCTGCATGGTGCCCAAGGATAAATTAAGGTTTTATTGAATAACTACAACGCGCATACCCTCATTTTCGGATATCCTACGAATTACAAATTACGAATTACGAATTATTTTAACGGTGTTGGTTCTACTTCAGGATAAACAACAAGCGTCATGAACTGCAAACTACGACAGCAGCAAGTAATTAAAGCATTTGAAGATTTTTTGTCTACCCCCCTAGAAACGCTACTGCAACGGCATCTCAACACTCAAACTTCGGCAGCTTTGAGTTTATTTCACGATGTGGCGGCTAATGTACCAGCTTACAAGGCGTTTTTAGCAGAAAGGGAAATTAATCCCGCGACTATTCAAACTTTGGAGGAGTTTCAAAAACTACCAGCGATCGCTAAACAAAATTATATCCTGCGTTATCCCTTAGCTGACTTGTGTCGCAACGGACAACTCCAAGGGTGTGATATGATAGCTGTTTCTTCAGGTTCCAGTGGGAAACCGACATTTTGGCCTCGTTTTTTCACAGATGAACTCCAAATCGCCACACGCTTTGAACAGATTTTTCACGATAGTTTCTATGCAGATACCAGACGTACCCTAGCAGTGATTTGTTTCACTTTAGGCACTTGGGTAGGTGGAATGTTTACTACTAACTGCTGTCGTTATCTTGCTAGCAAAGGTTATCCCATCACTGTAATTACTCCTGGTAACAACAAAGAAGAAATCTTACGAGTTATTCAGGAATTAGGTTCAGCATTTGAGCAAGTGGTGTTATTGGGATACCCGCCATTCTTAAAAGATGTGATTGATACTGGTATCGTCCGTGGAGTGGAGTGGCAGCAATATCAGATTAAATTAGTTATGGCGGGGGAAGTATTTAGTGAAGAATGGCGGAGTTTAGTTGGCGAAAGAGTTGCTTCACAAAATCCCTGTTATGATTTTGCATCACTTTACGGCACTGCGGATGCAGGAGTTTTAGGTAATGAAACACCGTTAAGTATTTGCATTCGCCGTTTTTTGGCAGAAAATCCCGATGTAGCTAGAGCTTTATTTGGGGAATCGCGTTTACCCACGCTAGTACAATATGATCCTTGCAGTCGCTTTTTTGAAGTTCAAGATGGCGGATTGCTGTTTTCGGGAGATAACGGTATTCCCTTAGTGCGTTATGACATCTTGGATACTGGCGGGATAATTAGTTATGATGCCATGCTGCAATTTTTAGCTGAATGGGGGTTTAACCCGCTTGAAAATCTCCATTCTAATACTCAACAATTACCTAGAGGTATTCATCAGCTACCTTTCGTTTATGTCTTCGAGCGTTCTAACTTTACAGTTTCTTACTTTGGCGCAAATATCTATCCAGAAAATGTGACAGTAGGATTAGAACAAGCAGGAATTCAAGAATGGGTGACGGGTAAATTTGTGTTGCAGGTGAAGGAAGATGCAGATAAGAATCGATTTTTATCTGTGGTTGTGGAGTTAGGAGCAGGGGTAGAGGGTAGTGAAGATCGAAGAGAAGCGATCGCATCTTCTATTCTTTCACAACTACTACGCCTAAATAGCGAGTTTGCAAATTATGTTCCCGCAGAATATCAAACACCACAAGTTACATTAGCGCCAATGGGTGATTTTGAATATTTCCCCATTGGGGTGAAACATCGTTATACGCGTCAATAGTACAAGAGGCGATGAATCAAATACAAGATGAATCAAATATAAGAAGACGCGATGAATCGCGTCTCTACAAGGGGGAATGGGGTGGTTTTTCGCGATCGCGTTCCCAATTGATGGGGTTATTGATAATATATTGTCTAATTTTATCGAGGGCAAATTCATCACGAATTATGTTGTCATGAAACCTTTCTTGCCATCCAAAACCTTGATATGTTTGATTAATTTCAAATGTACATCTTCCTTTGTACCATCTAATAATTTTAGAAAGGGAATTTTTAGACAACATTGGATTAAATAACCCAGTAACCCCACCCCGTTGACCATCCCCCCTTGTAGAGACGCGATTCATCGCGTCTTTTTCCTGTGTTCGTGAATTCATCACGTCTTCTTCTCGTATTTGATTAATAACCAAAATCCCATGAATATGATTAGGCATGACACAAAACGAATCTATCTGGCAATTAGAAAAATGATTAGGAATCTCGTACCACAATTTCTGAGCAATTTCTCCAATTGGCGATCGCTGCATTTCACCCTGCACAACCTCACCAAAAAAGTATTTTTTACCGTCGGTGCAAAGAGTAACGAAATATCCACCATCACTAGCATAATTCCATGCTGGCAAACGTGTTGAATCAATTCGATATTTACCTTTGTATTTAGGTTTGTTGTTTTCTGGTTGAGGATCGTAATTATTCATAATTACTTTGATTGATACAAGAACTTATGCAAGTATTGGCTTGCATTTATGTAATTGCCAACCCAAAAAACTCGGAATTATTCCCGCTATGTAGACGCGATGAATCGCGTCTCTACTAGGGTTGCACCCATCTTTCACTTTCTCTTGTTGATGCCAAGCTTGATCAAAAGCTGGGTAGTGCATACTTTGGGCGCACTTCCAGATAACTTCGTAGGCCAAAGTAAAGGCATTCGTAAAGCCACCATTACGCGGTTAAAATCCACCCCAGACTTAAAAGCGGCTTCTACACAGACGGCGTAACCAGAAAAAGAGAGTTTGAATTTTCTCCCTTTCCGATGCGAGAAGGGGTTTTATTCTTCAATCAACTCAAAATTAACCCGTTCGTAAATATCACGCAAGGCAATTTGAAAATCGATAGAATCTAAGACTAAAACTGCATCTTCACCTTCATATTCCTTAAAAATCCATTGTCCTTCTGCTTGCTTGGCAAATTGTTCCACAGCAAAACTATATTGGTCAATCATAATATATTCCTGAAAACCAGGAATTGAACGATAATATTTAAACTTATCTGTTTTGTCATAATTTTTAGTTGAATTTGATAACACTTCAACAATTAACAAGGGATTAGTAATAGTTGTTGGACCTGTTCCCTCGTAAATAGGCTTGCCTTTGATGACTATAATATCAGGATAAGTATAAAGGCGATAACGGGGTATTGATACTTTAACATCAGCCATATATATGTCATAAGCTTGACCTTGCACTGCCAGGGGAAATTTTTTACAGAAATCAAGTGCAATTTTATTGTGGTTAGTTGTTCCCCCTGTCATAGGTATAATTTCTCTGTCTCTGTATTCATTTTTATATTCAGCTTTCTCTTCTAATTCCAAATATTCTTCTGGGCTGTAGTAGCGTTTTTCTGTTTGTAAAACCATATTAATTAACTCACAAAATGGGGAAATGCTTCTGTTATCAATAGCGTAACGTACCCTGAAGATAGCGAAAATAAATACTTTTGTTGTCAAAAGACGGTTGCAGACAATGTAACAATAGCGATCGCAAGCAAATACTTTTAACCATACCCACTAGTGAACGCCCCTACCAATATCTCTGCACAAACTCAGAATCGCAAAGCCGATCACATTCGGATCTGCTTGGAGGAAGATGTTCAGTGTGATCAAATCACCAATGGACTGGAACGTTATCGCTTCACCCATTCTTGTTTACCCGAACTAAACCACAACGATATTGATCTCAGTACAACTTTCCTCGGAAAACACCTGGGCGCACCCTTGTTAATTTCTTCCATGACTGGCGGAACAGAACAAGCCGGAATCATTAACCAACGTTTAGCCCAAGTCGCGCAACACTACAAAATTGCAATGGGTGTCGGTTCCCAACGGGTAGCGGTAGAAAAACCACAGGTGGCTGATACTTTTGCTGTCCGCAAGTATGCCCCCGATGTTCTGCTATTTGCAAACTTGGGCGCTGTGCAACTTAACTATAAGTACGGCTTAGATGAATGTTTGCGGGTAGTTGATATCTTAGAGGCTGATGCCCTGATTTTACACATTAATCCTCTACAAGAGTGCATTCAATCCAAAGGTGATACTAATTTTCGGGGTTTACTTGACAAGATATCTAAATTATGCTCTCAGCTACCAGTGCCAGTGATTGCCAAGGAAGTTGGTAATGGCATTTCAGCAGCGATCGCCGAGAAACTGATCGCTGCTGGGGTAGCAGCAATTGATGTGGCTGGTGCTGGGGGTACTTCTTGGGCAAAAGTAGAAAGCGAACGGGCAGAAAATCCTTTGCAACGTCGCTTAGGGAGGACTTTTGCTGATTGGGGTTTACCGACAGCAGAGTGTATTACAACAATTAGAGCGATCGCCAAAGATGTACCCTTAATTGCTTCGGGAGGTTTGCGTCATGGATTGGATGTTGCAGCTGCGATCGCCTTGGGAGCAGATATAGCAGGTTTAGCAATGCCTTTCTTGCAAGCAGCAGCAACATCAGAGACAGCAGTTACCGAACTGGCTGAAGTATTAATTGCGGAAATCACCACAGTCTTATTTTGCACTGGCAACGCCACTTTGTATCAGTTAAAGCACTCTGGCAGTTTACAACGCATAGAATAAATTAAGTAGGTCATTTGTCATTTGTCCTTTGTCATTTGTGAATGACCAATGCCCAATGCCCAATGCCCCATACTTCTCTACGAGAGGCTTCTCTTTCAGAGACGCTAACGCGAACGCCAACGACAACTCTACTTCTCTACGAGAGGCTGCGCCAACGACGCCGCTCAGTACAAGTCAGTACAAGTACCCAATGACCAATGACTAATGACCAATGACTAACTTTATCAAACAAACTTTTGCTAGTTTAATTGGCACCTTACTAGGACTAATTATTTTCGGTGGTCTGGGAACCACTGGACTCTTCTTGCTGATATTGGCTGCTACTTCCTCTAAAGATATTGGGCCAAAGGTGAAAGATAAGTCAGTGCTGGTTTTTGACTTGTCGATGAAAATCACTGATAGCGAACCTAGTTCAAGTGAACTGTTTCAAAACACAATATCAGGTGTGGATGACGACAGAATCGCACTCCGCAAAGTTGTGGAAACTTTAGAAAAAGCGCGGCGCGATCCGCGAATTGTCGGGATCTACCTAGATGCAACCAGCACAAGCCAAGTTAGTAACGTCGGCTATGCCTCCTTGAAAGAAATTCGGAAAGCGCTAGAGGAGTTTCGCGCTGCTGGGAAAAAGATTGTCGCCTATGGCAGTGATTGGAGTAAAAAGGAATATTACCTTTGTTCAGTGGCAGATTCGATTATAGTTAACCCTTTGGGAATAATGGAAGTCAACGGTTTGAGTTCACAACCGATGTTCTACGCGGGTGCATTGCAGAAATATGGCATTGGTGTGCAAGTCGTGCGGGTGGGGAAATTTAAGGGAGCTGTTGAACCGTTTATCCTCACAAAATTGAGTCCAGAAAACCGCGAACAAACTCAGAAATTGTTGGATGATGTTTGGGGAGAGTGGCGGACTACTGTGGGCGCAAGTCGGAAAATTGAACCTGGAAAGTTACAGGCGATCGCAGATAATCAGGCGCTACTAGAAGCCACACAAGCCAAAACTAGCGGTTTAGTTGATCAAATAGCATACCCCGATCAAGTGGTAACTGACCTGAAAAAGTTGACACATAGCGATCAAGAAGACAAAACATTCCGACAAATTAGCCTGAATAGTTACGCCCAAGTTTCCGGGAAATCTTTGGGTGTAGAACGTAACTCCAAAAATCAAATTGCCGTTGTTTATGCTGAGGGCGAAATTGTCGATGGCAAAGGAGTAGATGGACAAGTAGGAGGCGATCGCTTTGCGAAAATCTTCAACAAACTGCGACAAGATAAAGATGTGAAGGCTGTTGTATTAAGAATTAATAGTCCTGGTGGTAGTGCTACCGCAGCCGAAGTCATGCAGCGAGAAATAAAATTAACTCGTGAAGCCAAACCAGTTGTAGTGTCAATGGGTGATGTAGCCGCCTCTGGGGGTTATTGGATTGCTAGCGACTCTAACCGCATTTTTGCCGAACCAAATACCATTACAGGCTCAATTGGGGTGTTTGGGTTGCTATTCAATGGGCAAAAGCTAGCGAATGATAATGGCATTACTTGGGATTCGGTGAAAACTGCACGCTATGCTGATAATCAAACAGTTTCGCGTCCGAAATCGCCTCAAGAGTTGGTAATTTATCAGCGCAATGTTAACCGCATTTATAATATGTTTCTGAATAAAGTTTCTCAAGGTCGGAAACTGCCAGAACAAAAAGTGGCAGAAATTGCCCAAGGACGGGTTTGGTCTGGTGTGGCGGCTAAGGAAATTGGTTTGGTGGATGAAATTGGTGGTTTGAATAGTGCGATCGCCTATGCTGCTAACCAGGCGAAACTAGGAGAAGACTGGGAAGTTCAAGAATATCCTCGCACTAGCAACTTCGGAGAACGGTTTTTTGGGCGTGCAACAGAAGAAGCGCGGACTGCTTTAGGGATTGATAAAGCGCAACTTAAATCAGCCAATCCCCTCACCGATGAATTCCAGAAACTGCAACAGGAAGTAGGGATTGTGCAAAAGATGAACGATCCACAGGGAGTTTACGCCCACTTGCCTTTCAACTTGAAGATTGAGTAGATGTACCCAAAACAAAAACCTCACCCTGTCCTGACGCAATACTGCTTGGTTAAGAATATTCGTAGGTTGGGTTGAGCTTAAGCGTTACCCAACAAACCCCAGAAAATGTTGGGTTGAGGAACAAAACCCAACCTACACATTTTTATTTTTAGCCAAAACCTACGCAGTATTGTATCGTAATGGACATCCCTCTCCTTGGTAAGGAGAGGGACAGGTTTTGCATGGCAGAACCAGGGTGAGGTTTCTTAACCCCAGCGCATTGGCTTAAGTGATATCCAGCAACTAAACCGGAGAAAATATCTTAGAAATTATACTGAACCATCAAGACAATAAATATTAATAATATATACATATATATTGTCAGGATGCTGAATATGTCAGATTTACCGCTTCAGTGCCAAAATTTGAAAGAGCAGGTTGAGTCGATATTACAACTTTTACAACAAGAACCAACGCTACGTTCCCAAGATATTACACCTGTACAAACTTCTTTAAGTAAGGCGATTTCTCCCAAATTTGAGATTGTGTTTGCGGGTGCGTTTAGTGCCGGTAAATCAATGCTAATCAATGCACTATTGGAGAGAGAATTACTGTACAGTGCAGAGGGACACGCCACAGGTACAGAATGCAAAATCGAGTATGCAGAAGTAGATAAAGAACGTGTTGTTTTAACGTTTTTAAGTGAAGCAGAGATTCGAGAACAAGCAGTTTATTTGTGTCAGCAGCTAGGATTTAAGTCAGTAGCTAATATCAACCAAGCTGATGTAATTAACTTGCTACGTCAAGGTTCTGAAGCGATTATTCAGCAAGAGGGTGGTGAGAGTAAATCAGAACGTGCAAAACAGGCGAAGGCGTTAATGTTATTGCTAGAGGGATATATAGCAAACCGCGATCGCATCAACACGGTTAATAATGCTACGTATTCAATGGAGCAATTTAACTTTTCTAACCTTAAACAAGCGGCTGGATATGCCCGTCGTGGTAGTAATAGTGCGGTATTAAAGCGCATAGAATATTACTGTAATCATCCTCTTCTCCAAGATGGCAATGTAATTATTGACACGCCGGGTATAGATGCACCAGTAGAGAAAGATGCACAGCTAACTTATGCCAAAATTCAACATCCTGATACTTCGGCGGTGGTATGTGTGCTAAAACCTGCTGCGGCGGGTGACATGACAAAAGAAGAAACACAACTTTTGGAATTAATGCGGCAGAATGGGGGAGTACGCGATCGCGTTTTCTATATCTTCAACCGAATCGATGAGACTTGGTACAATACCGAACTACGGCAACGATTAGACGATTTAATTAGTGGACAATTTCGCAATACAAGCAAGCTTTATAAAACCAGTGGATTATTAGGCTTTTACGGGAGCCAAATTAAACAGACAAGCCAACGAGATAGATTTGGTTTAGATTCTGTTTTTGCAGAAAGTATTAAAGGTTCAGATGGTAAAGAAGAAACACCACAATTTGTCTATGCGTTTAACAACTACTGTGTAAATTCAGGGAAACTATCTTCCACTAAATTCCGTGTCTCTGTTAACGGCTTTGAAAGCCCAAATCAAAATTATGTGCGGATTCTGGGAGATTGGGGAAATGAACTTATAGAAAAGCTAATTCATGATAGTGGAACTGATGAATTTCGCACAGCTATTACTCGCTATCTTGCTGAAGAAAAGCGTCCGCAATTGTTTAAAAATCTTGCTGATGACTTGGAAGATGTTTGTATTAAACTCAAAAAACATTATCAGAGTGTCCAACGTAATTTAGATAGTCAGCCCCAAGAAATTGAGGCGATGAAGGCGCAAGAGTTGCAACGCCTAAATCAGCAACTACAGCACATCGGTAGAGAATTTAGTGAGCATATCACAGAAGAAGTTAACCATATAATTAATAATTCCTGTGATGCTTTTGAAGCAGATTTTAAGCAATTGCAATCACGAATGATTCGCCGTTTAGATGAGTTACTAGATAGTTTTTCTGTAGCTGATGCTTATCGACGTGCAACTATCAGCCATCCTCGCAACGCTACCGCGCCTTTAATTGCTATTTTAGTAGAGGCATTTTATTACTTAGCAAATCAATTAGAAGATATTTTGGTTGAATCTTCTCAGCAAGTAGTTGCAAATTATTTCCAGCGATTGATTGAAAAGATTCGCAAGTCAGAATATTATCGCCAGTTGTATCGTTTATTAGATCATGATGGCGGAATTGAACAACAGATCAGACTTTTAGAAAAAGTAGTTACTCAAGCATTAGTGAGTGCAGCTAGTGTAGAGTGCGATCGCTTTGTGCGAGAAAGTCCGAGATTTTACGATGAAGGCACTTTTTCTATATATCAATTTCGCCAGACTTTATCACAAACTTCTGAAGGTTACGACGCTGAAAGTATCGTGGAAGCAGAGCCAGCAATTAGACAATTATTGAAGTTAGATTTTGAGCCAAAAGTTTCCCAAACTATTCGTAAATCTTACCGTCAAACTATTAACCAAACGCTAAAAATTCAGTTGTTACCAATGGCAGATAAGCAAGCGGATGAAATTTTGCAGCAATACCCACAGGCGCGTGCTTATTTAGAGAAAACATTGGAACAAGAAGCTGAAGAAAAAATTGCGAATAATCGCCGATTATTGAGTGTTGTTGAAGGAAATATGGAAGCATATAATTCAGCAGTTTCTAATATCAATGGTTATTTACAGGCGATGCAATTATATGACCATCTTTTGCCTGAAATTGGTAATGCAGATTTTATCTATCCTAACCCTGATTCATTAGACACTAATGGCAAATTTGCTACTAATGGATTTGTGATTTCAGATGCGTTAGTTGATGAGGTAGCAAAGGTTTAGTATAGTGCAATACACGTTAGGGCACAGCAATGCTCATGCGTATCAACTTAAGGTAGAAGTCAGGCAAAAAAAGGGTTCCACAGTTGCCCTCATCCCCTAACCCCTTCTCCCAATATGGGAGAAGGGGAACTGGAGAATTTTCTCCCCTCTCCCAATATGGGAGAGGGGCTGGGGGTGAGGGCAAAACTCATACAGTCAGAAGATTTCAGCTGAAGTTGACACCAATGAGCATTGCTATGCCCCTACGAATGCTCTGTATTCTATGCAATTCATGTCAAGGTTGACAGTTAAAATCTAATTAACGCAGTAAAAAGCCTCAATCATGAGGTTTTTTAGTTTGTCTAATTACTTAACTTGCTAGTGCTATTCAGATAATTTTTTGAGTATATTTTGAACCTCATCTGCCCTTTCGGGATTAAGTTCAATGTACCTTTCAGCCGCTATTTTGAGATATTTTTTAAATATCTCTTGAGAAACTATTATTTCATCTTCATCCAGAAAGCTAAAGCGAACTTCATCAAAGATATCATCCTCATCTTCGCAAGGAAATGCACACATATTATATTCATTACCATAACCAGTACCTTTCAGAAGAGTATTGATTGCATAAGGGAAAGAGATACCGTCTATTGCATTAAAGTAATACTTGACTATCCAAAGTGGATCGGTTCTAGAGTCTACACCGTCAAATAATTCTCCGAGCATAAAAAAACTTTTATTAGGTGCGTTAGCGTGAAACCCTAACACACCATTTCCGATTTTCGGTGCGTTACAGAAACTGTACCACACTCTACACTATCTTCTAATTCTTTGCACTTACCTAATTACAACACTTATTTAGGCGAGCGCACTCACAAAATTATTCACTACTACTCTCTGGAAACAACCGAATCAAGTCTAATAAGGCATTTTCAAATCCAGGAATGGTTACTGACTGGTTAGATAGAGAAATCTGCTTGCTGAGATAGCTAAACTTGCTTTGAGCATTTTGATACGGTTGGCTGTATCGCTCAAGTTGACGGGCGGGCAAATTCACAATCCAGTAATGACAAATTCCGGCTTCTGCATACAATGACAGCTTGGTTGTTTGATCATAATCTATAGTTTTATCCGAAATTTCAATCACTAACAAAATATCTTCAGAATAGGGATGATGAGCAAGATAATCTTCATCTCTTCCTTGTGCAATCACAACATCGGGTTCAGGCTCACTTTGATTAGGAAGGGTGATGGGATCTTGTCCACGGATGACTGCTTCATCACCTAAAAGCCGATCCAATTGACGGCATAGGATAGAACTACAAACTGTATGAGGTGTTCCTTTTGCTGTCATTTGAATCAGTTCTCCTCGAATTAATTCAATATGATTGGCCTCTGTCAGAAATCCGAGTTCAATTAATCGATGGTATTCAGCGATTGTAAATCGCTTAGGTGTCACAGCATTCATGAGACATCCTTCTAATGGCAATGATTCTACTTTTACTTGTACATTAACAGAGATTAAACTGACTGCGTTGTTTACCGCCGCAGGCATCGCAATAATTTAAGCTGTTGTTACCACAACTAATACAATCATAAGTAATCTTAAAGCTGTCGTTACCACAGATGAAGCTGTTGTTATGAATGCTAAAGCTGTTGTTACCAAAGCTTAAGTTGTCGTTATGAATGTTAAAACTGTTGTTATCACAACTAATACATTCATAACTAATGTTGAAGCTGTCGTTACCACAGTTTAAGTTGTGGTTATGAACATGAATTTTTGCAACAAGTCTATTGCAAAGGAGTAGCGATCGCCTCAAATTGCTGCCAACATAGGTACAATGCACGCGGGACGTGAAAACATCCTTTCCATTTGCCACCTTTAAGGTTCAATAATACTTCCCCACGCCGATTCAGATAGCCAAACCACTCACCGTACTCGGAATCAGCAAAGTGTGACCAAGCGTAATCATGCATCTTTTGATACCATTCCCAACACACCTCACGCCCTGTCAGACGATAGCCCATCGCTAATGCAACCATAGATTCTAGGTGAACCCACCACAGCTTTTGATCCCATTCCAATTGTTGTGGGGGATGACCGTCTGCATCCATAAAGTAATACAATCCACCATACTCGCTATCCCAAGCAAAATTTAGGATATTTAGCACCACATCAACGGCTTGGTTAATAGTTTTAGTATCGTTTTGGCGACGGGCGATATCCATAATAAACCACATCGCTTCAATGCCGTGACCGGGATTAATCAGCCGTCCCTCAAAACAATCAATGTGGGAACCGTCAGGGGCAACGTTTTCATACATTAGTCCCCGTTCTGGGTCGAGAAAATCGGTCATCACTTCGTCCTGAGTCTCAGCTAAAACATTCTCTAATGTTTCTTTTGGCAGCAACCATTCCATTTCTAGAGTTAGGTTGGCTAAAATCATCGGTACAGCCAATGATTTCATCGGGCGTGTACCCGGATAAGTTTTATTATATTTGCCCTTGGGGTTGTCTTTGCGGCGTAAAACGTTGTTGTAAGCCTGCATTGCCACATCCTTTGCCCATTCTTCGCCCCCAGCCAGTGCATATTGACTAAATGCCATCGCTGCAAAGCAATCAGAAAAGATATTGTAAGGCTGAACCAGTGGTTTCCCTTCACGCGTGAGGGCAAAGTACCAGTTACCATCACTATCTCTGCCATGTTGGGCGAGAAAATTAGCGCCATTGCTGGCAATTTTTAGCCAGTTTTCGCGTTTTTCTAGCTGGTTGCAAAGCATGGAAAAAGTCCACACTTGACGGTTTTGCAGCCAGATGAATTTGTCTGTATCATAAATTTGTCCCTGGCGATCAAGACAGGTAAAATAGCCGCCTTGCTGCCAGTCGAGAGAGTGTTTTTCCCAAAACGGGAGGACATCGTTGAGGAGGGCGTTTTTGTAAAGTTCAGCGTAGACGTAGCCCGCACTTCGACCCTTTGACAAGCTCAGGGCATCGCTTGGCTCAGTGACTACCGGAGGCATCGCTTGAAAATTATCCCCCATAAATTTCCTCTCCTTTTGTGCTAAAACCAACAGCTTAACAGTTATCACATTTTGGGTTGAACTTGGAGCGTAGGCGTAGCCCGTACTTCTCTACGAGACGCTCCGCGTAGCTTGCTTCCCGAAGGGTACGGCAAGCTCAGTAACCATCGTAGACATCGCGTCAGTCTTTTACAAGATATAGTCAGCAGAAGGTATACTTCTATCTTGTATCTTGCATTATTCTCAATAACCGTAGGGGAAGCATTATAATGTCCACCTATAAGTTTTTTAGATATGAGGTTGTTATGAGTCAGATTGAACGGGTTGCGATCGTTGGAGGAAACCACGGAAATGAGTTAACAGGAGTATATTTAGTCAAAATGTTTCAGCAGCATCCTAATTTAATCAATAGAGCAAGTTTTGAAACTCTGGCATTACTTGGCAATCTCAAAGCTATTGAAGCAGGCAAACGATACATTGATAAGGATTTAAATCGTTGCTTCACTAATCAAGGCTTGCAAAATCCCCAACTCTCAAGTTACGAAGATACGCGGGCAAAAGCAATTCTACAGATATTGCAACCACAAAATCAGCCCTTTGTGGATGTAATTGTTGATTTGCACAGCACAACTGCCAACATGGCTTTAAGTCTGATTTTTTGTGATCTGCATCCTTTCTTACTTCGGTTAGGCGCTTATTTAAGTTCTATCAATCCAATGGTAAAGATTTTTATTAATCAAGAATCTAGAGAAGGTGGTTTTCTCCGTTCTTTGTGCGAATTGGGTTTTGTTATAGAAGTTGGTGCTGTGGCTCAAAATATTTTAAACGCCGAATTATTTCATCAAACAGAGCAGCTTATTTATGCAATTTTAGACTATTTTGAAGGGTGCAACCAAGGTAATATTCCGCAGATAAACAGCACGCTCACGCTTACACTCTATCAATACATTGGGACTATCGATTATCCTAGAAGCGATCGCGGGGAGATTCAAGCCATGATTCATCCCCAGCTTCAGTTTCGAGATTATCAACCTCTGAATCCCGGTGATCCAATGTTTCTGACTTTTGAAGGAAAAGATATTTTCTATGAGGGAGCGTCTACTGTTTATCCTATTTTTATTAATGAAGCAGCTTACTATGAGAAAGGAATTGCGATGTATTTAACTCAAAAGCAACAACAGGTAGTTTAATTTATTCGCCCTTGTAGCCAAGATTGCAAATCAGCCAAGGTAGTAAAATCAAGCAAGGCATCGCTCAAATCTGCCAGAACAGGCAAAGATAAACCAGAAATGGAGGAGCGCATTTCGTCAGACAGTTCTCCAAGCCGCTTAGTCAATAGTCGAGAAATAGCATTAGCCATCGCTTCTCGTCCTTCTTGTCGGCCTTCTTCTCGTCCTTCTTCTCGTCCTTCTGCCTTGATTTCTCGGTAAACTCGCGTTTGCTGTAGTGTTATTTCTAGAATAGACTCTACCTCCGCTTGGCTTAATTGTTCAAACCTGTACATCATGATCGTCGTTACCATCTCTATTATGTATGGCGCGACTCGCTGTTAATGGTACTTCTTGACGAGTTCTTGTTAACAAATACCTTGCTTCTTCAGGTGCTTGTTCTTTCTCTACCGTAGTTAGTACCATCAGTGCTACCCATAAAGGTAATTGGCGAATATCCCCGAATTCATCCAAATACACCCGATGCACTTGGTTACTATTGAGAAATCCCCGATGAGCGTAAATGTTACTTTGTTCAGTATTGCGAGATGGATAAATTATAACTGCTTGCCAGTCGTTAAATCTGGCGCGGTTGCGGTAGAAATATAGTGAAGATTCTGCAAATACTCTTTCATAAAGCTGTTCATCTTTTTGAAACTGTACCTCACAAAAATATACAACTCCAGGAGTCTCGCTTTCTGGTGGGAGAAATACCCCGTCAATTTCAAATTTGGTTTCCTTGACAGCTACCGAATCAAATCGATAAGCATCCGCATTTGTTGGGGGATTTGTCAAGAGTTCAAATAAAAGAGTGGGGGATTGTTGAAACAGTTTGTAAAAAATTGAGTCTCGACGCATGGAGCATTTTATTTTATTAAATCTGCAATACATTTAATCACATATTCTTGTATATATAGCAATCCTGAATCATTCGTGAGAAACAAGATCCCCGACTTCTTAGAGAAGTCGGGGATCTGCGGCTGGGTTAAGCTTAGAGTCAAGGCTGTGTTATGTCATAATTGCTGTAAATACTCACTCTGCTAACCGATACATAATCACCTTTCCTTTCCAATTCTCTTCCACAAATACCAGATACTCACCATTGGAACGCCGAAAAGCGCGGATACCGTAGGGTATATCAATCCAGCCACTTTCGCTGCCAACTTCTGGGCCTGGTTTTAACTGTTGTACTTGCACTCCCGTCTTTGCATTGTAGACATATACCTCTGCGGTTTTAACTGTCACGGCGAAGACATAATCTTTTGCCACACTTATTGCAGCTGTGGAAACTTCGCGTTTGCCGGTGCTGTCGTAGGGAATCATAATTCGCCACCGGGGAGTCCGATTTCCTTGACTCCAATTGTCAAAACGGGCAATCTCAGATCCAGCAACTCCTGTGTCGTCGCCGAAGGCGGGGTGATCTACTGTGAAGCCTGACAAATACATGGTATCTGTTTGGGGGAAATATTCGAGCCGCCGCAAGTCGTTAAATATGCTGGGAGTAGTTTGCTTTTCCATCGAACTATAGCTGTAGATGGGGTTGCCTTTAGGATCTATTCCCTGTAAAGGATAGTGTCGGATAGCAGTACCATCTTGAGTTCGCAAAGCTTTCCAAACATCTCCTTTGCTGTCTACCCACCAGCCGCCGAGATAGGGATAATCTTTGCTGCGATCATATTCGTTCTTTTCAAATGTCCCATTACCGTTGCGATCGCGCCAGATCCACTCTCCTTTTTCTGGTTGATGCGGTGGCCAATTTCCGGTGAGAAATTTTTTATCTGCGCCATTGCTACCGACAAACATTCCGGCTGGGATGGCAACTTGGCCATCTGTGGCTGGATTAAAACGATATATTTGCAGAAAGCTGCTATACATATCTGTGAGGAACAAAAACGGCTTCCCTTGGATGCGCCGAACAAAGGTTGCATCTGGCGATGTATGCAGACGTGGATCTTGAGGATATTTGAAAGCATTTAAAGTATAGCCTTTGTAAGTCCATTGCTTACCAGCAGGCTTACTGTAATCCATCAGATAGTGTTCTTGTTTGGTGAATAAATCGATGCCATCAGTTTTAGGATCGGCATCTGCATTATCGACGAATATCAATCCCAGCGATCGCCACAGCAGTTTTCCCGATGGTGAAAATTTCCGCAAATCTGTTCCTGATTTGTTGAAACCATCACTATTTATATAGATATTACCTGAAGCATCTGTACCGACTCCGGTAAGTCCATAAAGTTTCAAATCTCGAACTTCACCAGGAACTCCTACATAGATACCGCCCTTACAGCCAAAACTACCCACCTGCACCGGCTGATCTTTGATGTCATAAATCAACATTTGCTGACGTGGCCCATTTTCTGCCACTAACAGCTTACCTTGATGATCGATTGCGATCGCAGTTGGTTCGACGATATCTGCAATCTGTTGGGATAATTGCTTTCCACTCTGAGAATAATGTATAATGTTTACAGGATTACTACCATTTTTGCTTTGGATAATCCACAGATTTTTTTGTGGATCAACTGCGATCGCTCCCGGATTAGCAACGGTAAAGTTGCGGAGTTCCTTCATCGTATCAGTATCATAAATACGAATGCGGTTAGCAGCAAAATCACTCACATATAACTCACTTTCCACAGTTGCTAATCCAGTGACTTCACTTTTAGTACTGGTAATCAACATACTTTTATCCCAGCCACGCCCATTCGGAAACGGCGCAGGTTTTCCTGACAAGTCATAACGTCTAACGGAATGCCAAGTTGTTCCTTCAGGTGGGTAATCTTCGTTTGTTTTGCCCCTCGAACCTTGAGTCATGCCAATGTAAACATATTTACTATTTGCTGTTACCGCTTTGCCACCACCACGACTCCAGCCGTGAGTATCCCCAAGGGCACCAATAACTTTACCATCCTTATATATTCCTGCCTCCATTCCCGCTTCATCCCAATGGCTGTTGGTATAAACTGTGCCATCAGGGGCAACATACATTGCCTCAATATTGTTTTGTACCCGCAGATTTCCACTGCCAAAAGTATTACCTATCCACGATGTTTTATAAGTAAGCGTGGATGTTCCAGTTGTCGCCCAGTCTGTTGTAATTCCAAGAGTAGTAACAATGATTCCAACAGTTAGGCTAAGTAAAAAGTTGAAAGTTTTACTTCTTTGTAAATACCTAGTCTTAGATAATTTTTTGATGTGCTGATTGAACTGGTGACGGAGTTTTACTAACTGCGTCAGTAATTTATTTGTCATATAAGTTTTAAGCTTTTAATTATTTATATACAATCATTGTTGAGAAAATCCGCACAGAATAGAAGTATTTTTGACTGGATAAGATCCAATTTATGTGGTAAAACGACATCTGATATATAAATAGCAATCAATTGAGATTCAAAAAATCCTATTTACATAAACTTTATAAAAATCACATGGTTATTTAAAACTTCAGCTAATATCTTAAAAAACTATAACTTGATGTATTAATATTTACTTTTACCAAAGAACAAATAGTGAAAATTAATACATAATCTATTGGTTTATAGTAGTTTATCCCTTTTGCTGTCTAGCATTCAGCTTCGTTGATTGATAAGTATCATATCTGTCATAGTCAGTATTATATGGTTAATAAAAACACAGATTTTAATTCCTTGTTGACGTTGGTATATAAATAGTTTATAAATTGGTATTCTACAAAAACTCTTATTCGTAATGTGTATTCGGAAATTCAAGTAATTCTGATTGAGATACAACACGCTGTAGGGGCACAGCAATGCTGTGCCCCTACAGTTTTAATACATTTATTGGAGACACATTGATGGAAAATAAACAAGAAAGTTTTATGTCAGCATCGGCATCTATTCTTACTCTTGGATTAGGCTGGTTTCCCAAAACCCCTGGAGGATTAGAAAGATATATTTATGAACTAACTCATAAATTAGCAGCAAATCAAGATCAGGTTGAATTATGTGGAGTCGGTTTACCAGAGGCGGAACTAAATTCAACCATTAAGCTGACTAATTTGGCTTCTCCCGATAGTCCTATTTGGCAAAGATTATGGTCAATTCGGGCTAACTTTAAGAAAACAAGAACAAGCAAACCAGATGCTATTAATTTGCACTTTGCATTATATAGCTTTCCTATTTTAGATATTTTACCAAAGGAAGTACCAGTTACTTTTAACTTTCATGGACCTTGGGCTTCTGAGAGTCAGCAAGAGGTTGTTAATAAAAACCTCAGTCTTTTGATCAAACACTGGCTAATAGAACAAAACACTTATAATCGCTGCGATCGCTTCATTGTTTTGAGCAAAGCATTTGGCAAAATTTTACATGATAAATATCAAGTACCCTGGAGCAAAATTAATGTTATTCCTGGTGGAGTTGATATTAACTGGTTTCAACCAAATTTATCACCCCACGAAGCTTGTAAACAGCTAGGCTGGCCTAGTAATCGCCGGATTATATTTACATCACGCCGCTTAGTACATCGAACTGGGGTTGACAAATTATTGCAGGCACTAGCTATAATTAAGCCCAGAATACCAGATGTTTGGCTAGCGATCGCAGGTCGTGGTCACATCCAAGCTACACTACAACAACAAGCTACAGAATTAGGACTAGACGACAACGTTAAATTTTTAGGCTTTCTACCTGATGAGCAATTACCTATTGCTTATCAAGCTGCTGAATTGACTATTATGCCTAGTCAATCTTTTGAAGGATTTGGATTAGTAATAATCGAGTCTCTAGCCTGTGGTACTCCTGTTTTATGTACTCCAGTTGGGGGAATGCCAGAAATTTTATCAGAATTTTCACCCGATTTAATTACTACTTCAACCGAAGCCTCAGCTATTGCTGAAAAATTAGAGCAAGTGCTTTTGGGAAATATTCCTATACCTTCACGCGAAGCCTGTCGCCAATACGCCACCACACACTATGACTGGAATCAAATCGCCCAACAAGTACGGAATATTTTATTAGCTTGAACAAGTTAATAAAATAAATGCTAGGCGCGTTACGTGGGTCAAATTAGATAAAATAGAGGTTTAATGAGAATTCTTTTCCTAGATCAAAGCGGTAAACCGGGCGGTGCCGAATTATGTTTAATAGATATTGCTAAACCATATGGCGATCGCGCTTTGGTAGGTTTATTTGCAGATGGTACATTTAAAGATTTACTACAGCAAAATCATATCCCAGTAGAAGTTCTTGCAACTCAAGCAATCCAAGTTTGTAAAGAAAGCAGTTTATTACAAGGATTAAAGAGTTTGGCACAGGTTGCACCTTTGATTACTAAGGTAGTTAAAAAAGCGCGTGAATACGATTTAATCTATGCCAACACCCAAAAAGCATTAGTTATAGGAGCATTAGCAAGTTTCTTCAGTCGTCGCCCTCTGGTTTATCATTTACATGATATTCTTTCCACAGAACATTTCAGCCAAACTAATCTTCGCATCGCTATTAACTTAGCGAATCGTTTTGGATCATTAGTAATTGCTAATTCCCAAGCTAGTAAAACAGCCTTTGTGCAAGCAGGAGGATGCGCAAACCTCATCGAAGTTGTCTATAACGGCTTTGATATAAAAAATTATCAAAATGATGAATCTGACATTAATAAATTACAAGAACAGTTAGGATTGTCAGGAAAATTTGTAGTTGGACACTTTAGCCGTCTTGCACCTTGGAAAGGACAGCATATTTTAATTGATGCCCTTGCCCAATGTCCGCAAGAGGTGACAGCAATTTTAGTGGGTGATGCACTGTTTGGCGAACAAGATTACGTCCAAAAGTTACATCAACAAGTTGCCGAACTCGGACTAGAAAATCGCGTTAAATTTTTTGGATTTCGTTCTGATATTCCCCAGTTAATGGCAGCTTGTGACTTGGTGGCGCATACCTCTACTTCCCCAGAACCCTTTGGTAGAGTGATTGTAGAGGCAATGCTATGTGGAAAACCTGTTGTTGCAGCAAAAGCTGGGGGTGTAATAGAATTAGTAGAACATGGATTTAATGGTTTTCTAGTGACACCAGGAGAACCCCAGGAACTTGCACAAATAATCATCACCTGTCTTCAGGAGACGGAAATAACTGCAACTATAGCCAATAATGCCAAGACTACTGCTAGTCGGCGTTTTGATGTTGCAATTATTAATCA
>NZ_JBTYKD010000295.1:0-3763 GCF_054880495.1 Nostoc sp. | reverse complement strand
CGATCCGGCGAGATGGCAAGTTTATTCGCTATCCTGATGGCGGCATGGATTTGCGAGTTGGCGACCAAGTATTGTTATGTGGTAGTTTAACAGGTCTAAGTCAACTAGAAGAGTTATTTGCGATCGCCAGTTCAGTACCCCTTTCTATCCCAGTGGTGAAAGCTGGTGAGATAGAAGCGCTCAAAGTGTTTCTGCCTGCGGATAGTGTGACGGAGTGCGATTGAAACTTTCTATTGCACTCGAAAAAAGTTACACTGCGTTCTTTACCGCACTTCTCTACGAGACGCTGCGCGAACGGCAAGGCTCAGTGACCACCGCAGGTCTTACCCTGAGCCTGCGCCGAAGGGCATCGCATTTGGCTGTAGTTTATCGAAGAGCGATCGCACCGACGCTAAAATAAGACCAACATTTACGTCAGGAGATGTTTTTTCTGAATGATTTCCCGGATGATCTAGTCATTGCAGAACTTCATGAAGCAATTGGTAATCTTGTGATTCGATTTCCACTACTTCATTGCGAAGAATGTGCTAATACACTCAAACAATGGCTTAAACAACGCGGAATTGATGGCAAGCTTTGGCGACTCTCAACTAAGTATGACAATGAAGACTTTATTCTCAGCGATCGCCTTGAACAACAGGGTTGCCCTGAAACTATCACTGAAAATGGTGTTCATTACAGAGTTGAAGTTTTTGAGAAAATCTTCGACAATCTTTCCGGACAAGGACTATTGTTAATTGTGGCGCTAGCTGTATAACTTGGTCAAATTTTTTGGCTTGGACAAGTATCCTCTGGTACCCAGTAATAAAAGCGTTCCCAGGCAACTAATGGCAAAGAGTAATTTCATCTTTCATCCAGAAGTAATGAGTTGTGAGTTTTAACTCCTCACTCCTTACTTACTTCACTCGTTTTTGGTTTAATATAAGCGATCGCATGTTTCCAAACAGTGGTTTGCTGACTGTTTTCATCAGCAATACAGATACACTGTGGATCTTGCCATAAAACCTTTCCTATCAGCACATCACCAGTCAGCAGCTTTAACTCTACTGGTATTGTTTGTTTAATCAGATTTTGGACTTGTCTAATACTAGGTAAAGTAGTGTCAAATTCGGTAAGCATTTTTAGTAAAGATGAACCTACAAGGCAAAATAAAGAGTAACTAATCCTTGATAATTCATCCTTAAGGAAATGGCAATCGAATTTACTAAGTATCATGGTCTAGGCAACGACTTTATTCTGATTGACAATCGCTCCTCATCTGTACCTGTAGTCACGCCAGAGCAAGCCATTAAGTTGTGCGATCGCCACTTTGGTATCGGTGCTGATGGTGTCATTTTTGCCCTACCTGGAGAAAATGGCACTGACTACACCATGCGGATTTTTAATTCCGATGGTTCAGAACCAGAAATGTGTGGTAATGGCATTCGCTGTTTAGCTGGCTTTTTAGCAGATTTAGAAGGCGAATCCCGGAATAAAGACTTATATCGCATTCATACCTTAGCTGGTGTGATGATTCCCCAACTCATATCTGATGGTCTAGTGAAGGTGGATATGGGTTTACCCAGGTTACTCGCTGGCGAAATTCCTACCACTCTTGCACCCACCCAAGAAAAAGTCATTTCTCAGCCGTTGGAGGTGGCGGGGCAAACTTGGGAAGTCACCTGTGTAAGTATGGGAAATCCGCATTGCATTACCTTTGTAGAAGATGTAGCAGCAATTGAGCTAGAAACCATCGGCCCAAAATTTGAGCATCACCCAGCTTTTCCCCAACGCATAAATACCGAATTTATGCAAGTGGTACGCCGTGACTATTTGAAAATGCGGGTATGGGAACGAGGCGCTGGGATTACATTAGCTTGCGGGACTGGTGCTTGTGCTTCCTTGGTAGCTGGAGTATTGACTGGAAAATGCGATCGCGCCCCCACTATCGAATTACCAGGTGGACTATTGCAAATTGAATGGTCAGAAGTAGACCAACGGGTTTACATGACAGGCCCAGCCCAGAGGGTATTCACTGGGAAACTGTAACCGATTTACTATTGGCATTACTCAAGTAGTAGTGCCATAAAAGTCTTGCAGCGAGGAGGGCGTTTCAGAGGGTTTGTACGGTACGGTAGGGTTGATTATAGAGCTTGGGTTTCGTTGCTTAACCCAACATTTTCGGTGGTTTGTTGGGTTTCACTTCGTTCAACCCAACCTACGCAGTTTATGGTTTTTGACGCTAATTCAAGCGTATTGGATTATAGATAGTAATTGATTGGGGCGTTAAGGTATGGATGCTGAGGAGTTGTGCAGGCGCTATGCTGCTGGGGAGAGAGATTTTCACGGAGTTGACTTGAGTGGAGTCAATTTGGAAGAGGTTTGTCTTGAAGAAATCAATCTCGAAGGGGCTGATCTTAGAGGAACCCTTTTCTTCCGTTCCAACTTGCGGGGGGCTATTTGTTTATGTACAACACTATTCTGCCTGATGGTCGAGTTGTCGCCGTCCCCGATGCTGGGAGAGATCGATTGATCGCTGAAGGATATGAATTCTGAGCCTGCCAATAGAGGTGCTGCTTCCAAGGGGGTAACTAGGTCACTTGAATTATCACTCTCAATGGCTGCCAAAAGAGAATTTTTATTTATCTATATTTGTTGCAGTTGATAAGAAGCACATTAAGTTAACTATTTAAAGCGTATCAGAGAAGGAAAATATTCTTTATCAAGTCGAGTAATTTAATAATATTCCGCCCGAAAAACGGGCGAATATTATGATTAAGCAATTGTGTCGGTTAAACTACCTCATCTAAATCTCTTGAGAAATTTAGATGAAGTAATTAATAACCCTCTATAGTATAACCAGCAGATTGCACTATCTGTTTAATTGACTCTTCAGAAGCGGCAGATTCCACAGTTACGGTTTTAGCATTAACGTCAACATTTACTTTGGCATCAGATTCCATAGTCTGAATAGATTTAGTTATTTTCTTGGCACAGTCGTCACCTTTAATATTTGGAACTTTCAATTTAATTGCCATTAGTTACCTCATTAAGTCAACTAGAATTTCCATTTAATAAATATTATAAAGGTTGAGATAGTGAGAGCACATCTTGCTGAAGTAAGGTAATTTGGCATCAGAGTGGCAGTATTAAATAATAGCTGTACATAAATTCTTATTGATAAAATTTGCAGGCAGTAAAATTAAATAAGATGCCAAAAGATATAAAGTTATTTATGAAAATACCCTTAGTACTATTAACTTCTAAAAAGCCACTTTTTTAGTTTGTTCTCAGATTCCATAATACATTGCAGATTCTCCGATAGGCATTCCTGTTCCACATAGTTGTTCTCGTAGCATTGCCTGAACATACAAGCATCTATACGTAAGTCACAAAACCTTTAATCTGTAGTTTTTAATTTATTGCTATGCTATAAATACTTCTGTCCAACTTGAAATGCCTATATACATCTAAAAAACATCTGTCTCATGGTATGAATGAGTCATCAGGACAATGTTCTTAAATTGGTTAATTCCGTAGCGATTAGTTTTGATGCACAAATTATTGCCATCTTCTGGAGATTGCATGGAGGTATTAACGCTAGATTGCACAGATTATTTAGTAGAAATTGCTAAATATATACCCCCTAAAATTAGTTTAAACCTCATCTAAGCTAAGAACCGTAGTTTTTGCCCTCACCCTAAATCCCTCTCCCAGATATGGGAGAGGGACTTTGAAATTCTGGCTCCCCTTCTCCCAGATTTGGGAGAAGGGGTTGGGGGAT
>NZ_JBTYKD010000294.1:0-4414 GCF_054880495.1 Nostoc sp. | reverse complement strand
TATACTACACACTACTCTCATCATTTCATTTTTTTAACCCTTTCAAAAAAATATAACTATTAATTATATAATAAGTAGCTTATAGCACGTTAAACTAAGTATACTTAATTAGCGATCGCTCTTTGGGAAAAACTTTTTGGTTTACTGATATAAGAGGTCATTACTGCTTGTGCAAAATATTGTCTATAAATTCTTCTCGCTCTTGTTCGGTCATAATATCCCAGTTGAGTCCCTGTGTTGTACTCAAAGAGCGCATTTGTAGCTCTCCGTAATCAAGTCTATTTTGCCACCAAGTATCTTGCTCTGCTTTGATGGCTTGCAATATCATAAGCTGCTCTGGAATTGCTAGTTGCTTTACCAGTGTTATGACTTGCTCAATATTGAGATTAAGGGTGGCCATCTCTATAGCACCTCAAGTGTGGAAATTTAAGGATATTTTAACTGAATTAAAGCGATCGCCTGCATCGGAGCAAGCTGATCGCATTCTACACAATGACACTCAAGCGTAAAATCACCGATTCCACGGAAGGATTGCATTTTCAAGAGCTTGACTTTCATAATAATTACGCTGATTTTAATTGAATAATACCTTTATCAAAAACGCGATTATCAGTAGCGAGCGCACTTACTTCAATTCTATCTTTATACACCTGATAAGAAGCAAAACTTAAATCACTGGTCGAATACTCTGTCCACTCAGAACGTCCTACAGGACGCTGGCCTGCACCTGCGCCACATATTAAATAAGTTGTACCATCAATAGCACGAGTGCGTTCGTAACTATGTTCGTGGCCATTGATGTAAAGTTGAACGCCGTATTTTTGAAATAGAGGAGTAAAAGTTTTAATAAAATCTGGATTAGTCCCATACTCACCCGATGAATAAATCGGATGATGTCCAAACACCACTTTCCAAGGAGCTTTACTAAGACTTAATTCTTTTTGTAACCAATTTAGCTGGTTTTCCCAATCAGCATTACTATTAGTATCTAAAGCGAAAAATTGCACAGTTTCACGGCGAAATGTATAGTAACGTCCCTTCATATTAAAACCGACATACTTGACTTGTGGATCACCATTAGCAGTACGAATATCATGATTACCTAAACAAGCCTGAAATTTCACACCTTGCTTTAGCAAAGCTTGGTAGGGACGCTCAAAAACTTCGCCGATTTTTTCAATTTCGCCGTCATTATAAATGTTGTCTCCAGCTAAAACGACTAAATCATAAGGATTTTGCTTGTGATAAGCATTCATCGCTCCAGCCACAGCATACTGTCCTTTAGCCCCAGTCCCCGTATCAGCCACAGATACAAAACGTAATAACAAGTCTTTTTTGGCTGGGTTGGCGGCTATAGCTGTTGTTGAATCGATAATCTCAGCACTTTGATGATTTTGACGAACTAACATCCAGCCGAAAAATCCTGTACCAAAGGCGGTGAGGCTACTTAAAAATTGACGGCGTTTCAGGTTCATAATTCACCAAATTTAATAAATAGTCAGTTTAGCGGAAACAATGAGCAATGAAGTGATACATTAAGGCAAAAGAGGCAGCACCATTAATAATGTACGTTGTTTGTCTTTGATTCGCTGCTTTTGGTGAAAGTTCCATGTCACAAGATGAACAGCTAAATCAACCTCTCCAAAAACCTTACCAGAGAGTTCAGCCAATTTGGAAGGCTAAAATTATCCAACTTCTGCAAGGGACGATTGGAGTTTTAGAAGTAACGGTGGAGAAACTGGAGACAGCACCCCCACCTGGTAGTGAGGAAACACCCAGTTTTTTCCAGCAGCTTCAGTTGCGATGGGGTGGACTGTTAAGGACAATCCGCTTGTTTTTACCATCAAATTTGTCAACAAAGTTATCAGATACAGCTTTGACGGGAATTGTGACTGGAATTGCTGTAATTCTTGTTTGGACAACTACGACTATCTTTACTGGGAAACCGACTGAAGTAGCAATAGTTCCCCCAGTTGCGGAGGTTCCTGCACCGACACCAACGATAACTCCTCCACCGGAGTTAACTGCACCAGAACTACAGCCACCAGAGGAAATTACGCCGCCGCCAGAACTGAAACCGGAAGCAGAACCAATTTCCACGCCAACCCCAACCAGAGAATTGACACCAGAACAAGCCTTAATTGCGGCTATTGAAAATCAGGTAGTCGAAATTAGCGATCGCATTGCCTCTGGTCTGATAAAGTCAACTCAAGCTAACTTCCGCACGAGTAATCTAACTGTCAAAATTAGTGACGCTTGGTACACTCTCAAAGAATCTCAGCAGGACAAACTAGCTGCTAAGATATTACAACGCTCTCAAGAACTTGATTTTACCCATTTAGAAATTATCGACTCCCAAAATAGGCTGATAGCGCGTAACCCAGTTGTTGGTAATGAGATAGTGATTTTTAAACGGCAAACAGTAAGTTAAAATAATTCCTAGTTCGTAATACTTCTCTACGAGAGGCTGCGCCAACGACTGCGCTCAGTACGAGTTCGTAATTCAGTTTTGTAATAATTGGGAGCATCTCAGTTTTGCAAATATACCAGACGAGAAAGAAAATTCTTGCTCCCTCTCCGAACCCAAGGAGAGGGTTCGGGTGAGGTTTTACAAGGCTTTTTACACTTATTGAGATGCTCCCATAAGAATTCATCTAAAAACTTTCTTAGGAAGTTGAACTTTAAGTATTTATGTTAGACAACATTTCGCTATTGCTCCAAGCTTGTGAAAACTTAAACATCAGCTATGAAATTATTCATCCTGCTGAAAACTTAATCAAAATAAAACTCAATAATAAACCCCATTATTTTTGCAACTACAGCACTCCGTTGATTAATCAAGCAGTAGCCCACCTTATAAAAGACAAAGAATACACTTACCATGTTTTAAATAAAAAAGTTAAACTTCCTCGGACATTAGGTTTTCTTTCTCCTTTTTGTGAAATCGAGTATAAAATTTACTTAAAATTCCCAACTATTCAAGATATCGTATTAGAAATAAAAGAAAATTTTGAAATTCCAGTGATAGTTAAAAGGAATTCTGGTGCGAGGGGACATAACGTTTTTTTATGTCAGAATCTACATGAAATTGAAACTGCTTTAAAAGAAATTTTCAATATCAATTTTAAAAAGTATGATTATGTCGCTCTTGCTCAAGAAGTTATTCACATTAAATCTGAATATAGAGCGGTTTTCTTAAATAAAGAGTTAGTTTTGCTCTATGAAAAAGATATAACTGATGCAAAATTTGTCGGTAATCTCAGTCCTCTACACTGGGATGGTGCGAAAGCAAAGTATGTCAACAATCCACAAATATTGTCAGAGATTGCTAATTTTGCTGAACCAGTTTTTGAAGAATTAAACCTTGATTATGGTGGTTTAGATATCGTATTAGACCGAGATAACCAATATTGGTTAATTGAAATCAACTCTAACCCCAATTTTACCATTTTCACTAGAGACAATGGAAATGAGCATGTGTTGAAAGTTTTTGAAAAAATCCTAATTAGCCTAGCATCAAAATAAACAGAAGTCAGAATACTTTAGCGATAAAGGGATAGAGTTTTATTTAATAAGAAACTTCCAAGAAATAAATTATGCTTCTTGTGGGGTGGGCATCCTGCCCGCCTTGAATATGGGACGGGTGAGGACACCCATCCCACAAGAAAATTTTGGATGTTTTTTGTTTATTTGGATAATTTATTTTTTGGAAATTCCCAACCAACAGTTTAAAACGGTAATAAAGGATTATGCATCGTATAAGTAGCACATCGGGTGGATGGAATCAGTCAGAGGGTTTAATTTTTCTAGAACAAACTCCCGCGCCTTTCGTGTTGATTACGGCTGCTGATACCGACATTCAAACTTTGGCAGCTGCGGTGACAAAATTACCTGCAAGCTTCCCGGCGTTAAGAGTCGCTAATCTGTTGCAGTTGCAGCAACAATTAAGTGTAGATACTTATGGAGAGCAAGTTTTAGAACTTGCCCAAGTAATTATTTTGCGCCTGTTAGGAGGACGTTCCTATTGGGGTTATGGCTTAGAAGTAGTGCAGGAAATTGTGCAACGTAATGGTAGAAACCTGATTGTAATGCCAGGGGACGACGCTTTTGATCCCGATTTAATTTCCCTGTCTACCGTGCCTTTGGGTGTTGTTAACCAGATATGGCAGTATTTTAGCGAAGGCGGCGTAGAAAATTTCGTTAATGCTCTGCAATTTATCGCCGACACTTGCTTGTCAACTGCATACAATCCCGCGCCACCCCGGCCAATTCCGCGTGTGGGATTGTATGAATGGGGAGTGGCGAGTGGGCTTGCTGTGAGCGTAGCCGAATCGGAGTGGGCTTGCCGTGAGCGTAGCCGAATCGGAGTGGAAATTGGGGATGAGGGAGAGTTAGAATCTTGTTCATCCACCTC
>NZ_JBTYKD010000293.1:0-12326 GCF_054880495.1 Nostoc sp. | reverse complement strand
TTGACTATGACGAGTGCGCCAATGCGGTGGGTTAGAACCCGATTATCATCCATCGCTCATTACCAACTCCAACCCTGCTCCCTGCCCTCGCTGCTTACCATGACTGACCTAATGCCTCACAATCCTACGACTCCGCCGATTCCTGTAAACGAACCGGAGCGGTTGGCAGCGCTGCATCGCTACAAGATTCTCGACACCCCTCCCGAAGCGGCGTTTGATCGCATCACCCAGTTGGCAACGCGGTTATTTGATATGCCGATCGCACTCATTTCGCTAGTGGATGAATCGAGAGCCTGGTTTAAGTCTTGCATCGGCTTTGATGCGCGTGAAGTATCACGTGATGCGACGCTTTGCAGCTTTGCGGTGTTAAGCGATAAGCCGTTGATTGTCCCAGATGCTCAGCAAGACGATCGCTTTGCCTGTAATCCATTTGTACAAAGTGAACCGGGGGTGCGGTTCTATGCAGGTGCGCCGCTGCTCAGTCAAGACGGCTTCAACCTGGGAACGCTGTGTTTGCTTGACAGTCAACCTCGTGACGCACTCACAGTGGAGCAGCAAGCGACTCTAGTTGATCTCGCCGCAATGGTGGTGGATGAGTTGGAACTGCGATTGGCAGCGCATCAGATCGCTCAGGTCGAAACGGCTCTGCTGGAAATTACTCAAGGGGTGGCAACCGTTACAGGGGAAGCTTATTTCGATGCCCTGGTACAGCATTTTGCCAAAGTTTTAAATGCAGATTATATCTACATTGGCTTAATTGAGGGCAATGATCCCAAAAAGTTGAGGACGATCGCCACCTATGCCCACGGTCAGATTGTGGATAACCTGGAATATCCGCTGCAAGAGACTCCGTGCTGGGAAGTGATTCAGCAGGGCAAAATTTGCTGCTACCCGCGCAGTGTCCAGGCGCAATTTCCCAACGCGCCTCTGCTGAAGCCGCTGTCCGTTGAAAGCTATGTGGCAATTCCCTTCTTTGACTCTAGCGGCACGACCTTGGGGCTGTTAGGGGTGATGGATGGTAAACCGATAGAGAATGTGCAGCTTGCAGAATCCTTACTGGCGATTTTTGCGCTCCGAATTGCTACCGAGCTAGAGCGTCAGCAAACCGAAGCCGCGCTCTGTGAATCGGAAGCAAAATACCGGACCTTGTTCGAGTCGATCGACGAAGGCTTTTACATCTGCGAAGTGCTGTTTGAGGCAGATGGAAGAGCATCTGATCACCGTGTTTTACAAGCGAATGCGGCGTTTGAGCGACACTCTGGCATCCTGAACCCGGTTGGCAAAACCGCCAGCGAACTGGTATCTGGACTAGAACAGTATTGGAACGACCTTTACGCACAGGTGGTTCACACTGGTGAACCTGTCCGCCTTGAAATCCATTCGGACGCGCTCGATGGTTGGTTTGACGTGCTGGTTTTGCGGCTCGGCGACGCTTCGACTCGCCAGGTTGCGATCGTGTTTACCAACATCACCGATCGCAAACGGACGGAACAAGCACTGCGAGAGAGTGAGGAACGATCGCAGCTTGCCATTCGGATCGCGCAACTAGGAACATGGCGCTATGTCTTAGCGACGAATCTGGTTGAGTTAGATGCACGAATGCGTGAAATTTGGGGTGAACCAGAGGATGCCGTGGCGCTGCCGCTCTCCCAGGTAGTGGAGCGGATTCACCCAGATGATCGCGCCCAAGTCACGAGTACGATCGGTGCTGCGCTTGATCCAACTTCAGCGGGCACTTACGAAATTGATTACCGGATTGTCTGGAATGACGGCAGCGAGCGGTGGATATCTGCGAACGGGCAAGCAACCTTCGCGGGTGAGGGAGCGTTGCGGCAAGCCGTCGAGTTTTTGGTGACTGCTGTTGATATTACCGATCGCAAACAATCTGAAGCCGCTCTACGCGACGGTGAGGAGCAGATCCGCAATATTCTGGAGAGTATTACCGACGGATTCTTCGCGCTCAACCAAGATTGGCGGTTCACCTACGTGAATCCGCAGGCAGAACGCATCCTTAATCGGACTCCAGGCGATCTGCTCAACAAGGTGATCTGGGAAGTATATCCAGGCACCGTCGGCATGGAATTCGAGCGAGCCTATCGCCAAACTGCCAGCGAGCGGGTTACTTCTTCGTTTGTCTCCTTCTATCCTGACCATAATTGTTGGTATGAAGTCTATGCCTATCCTGCCGCAGACGGAATCACTGTCTACTTTAGAAACGTCACCGAGCAGGTTCAGACTGCCGCCGCGCTACGCCAATCCGAGGAACGCTATCGGACGCTGTTTGAGTCGATCGATGAAGGCTTTTGTGTGGTTCAAGTTCTGCTCGATGCTGACGATACGCCGATTGACTACCGCATCCTAGAAGTCAACCGAATCTTTGAGCAACAAACCGGACTGCAACACGCCGTTGGTAAAACAGCGCGTCAGCTTAATTTCGAAGAACATTGGATTGAAATTTATGGTCGAGTCGCGCTGACGGGTGAATCGATTCGGTTTGAAAATGGCTCCGACACCCTGAATCGCTGGTTCGATGTCTATGCCTGCCGCACGGGTGAGCCAGAGGCGCGAAAAGTGGCGATCGTCTTCAAAGACATTAGTGATCGCAAACGCCGCGAAGCAAATCTTGCCTTCTTAGCTAACATCGCCGAAGATTTCTCGCGTCTGTCGTCAGCCGACGAGATCATGCAAACCGTTGGCGCAAAGATCGGCGCGTATTTGAACATTTCCCACTGCCTGTTTGCCGAAATCGATACAGCGCAGGATAGGGTGGTAGTCGAATATGCTTGGAACCCTGAGGATCCGACGGATTTAACTGGGGTTTATCAACTCTTAGAGTTTGTCACCGAAGAATTTCAGCAAGCGGCGCGTGCTAGAGAAACGATTGTCATTTATGACACTCAGACTGATTCACGTACTGATGCGAATCGCTACGCCGCGTTCAACATTCATGCGTTTGTGATCGTCCCGTTTCATCGCAATAACGAATGGAAGTATTTGCTTACCGTGAATCATTCCGTCTCACGGGATTGGCGCGAGGATGAAATTGAACTGGTACGCGAACTGGCGAATCGTGTCTTTCCCCGCGTCGATCGTGCCCGCGCCGAAGCCGTTATCGCAGCCGATCTGCAAGATATGCAGCGACTGCGCGAACTGAGTGCGCGGTTAGTAATAGAAGGTGACATTCAAACGTTGTATCAAGAGATTCTGTCCACCGCGATCGCGCTGACACGAGCCGAAGCCGGAACGGTGCAAATTCTCGACGACGCGACCCAAGATTTGGTACTGTTCGCCACGCAAGGGCTTGAGCGCAATATGACCGAGCATTTCTACCGCGTGAATGCGAGTTCTAATACATCCTGTGGCACTGCGCTGAGAAACGGCCATCGTACCTTCGTTAACTTCGATGTGCCAGAGCGTGAAGACCTAGACGGTTCGCTGCGACTGCACGTGGAGGCGGGGTATCTGTCTGCTCAGTCCACTCCATTGATCACCCGTTCGGGCAAAGCGATCGGCATGGTTTCTACCTATTGGCGCGAACACCACAAACCGAGCGATCGCGAATTGCGGTTTCTCGATCTGCTTGCCCGCCAAGCGTCTGACCTGATTGAGCAACGGCAGACGGCAACCGAACGGGAACAACTCTTGGCGCGGGAGCAAGCGGCACGAGCCGAAGCCGATCGCGCCAATCGCATCAAAGATGAATTCTTAGCGGTGTTGTCCCATGAATTGCGATCGCCCCTCAATCCGATCTTAGGCTGGACACGCTTATTACAAAACGGCAAATTGGATGCGGCTCGTCAAGCCGAAGCACTGAAAACAATCGATCGCAACGCCAAACTGCAATCGCAGTTAATTGAAGACTTGCTCGACATCTCTCGGATTATACAGGGCAAGCTGTCCTTAACAGCCGCTCCCGTCAGCTTGACCTTTGTGATTTCTGCTGCCATTGAAACCGTGCGCTTGGCAGCAGAAGCGAAGCACATTCAAATTCTGCTTGATCTTGATCCAAACATCGCCCCAATCTCCGGCGATGCGGCTCGGTTGCAGCAAGTGGTCTGGAACTTGCTCACCAATGCCGTCAAATTCACCGCTAACAATGGACAAGTGACGATTGAACTGCGGCAACTGGATCAATCGGCTCAAATTCGCGTCATCGATACGGGCAAAGGCATTGCTCCCGATTTCCTGCCCCATGTGTTCGAGTATTTTCGGCAAGAAGACGGCTCGACCACTCGCAGATTTGGCGGGTTGGGATTAGGATTGGCGATCGTGCGGCAAATTGTGGAAATGCACGGCGGCACCGTTTGGGCAGAAAGTGAGGGCGAGAACCGAGGTGCAATCTTTACCGTACAGTTCCCCCTCAGCCTGCAAGCCCAACCCAGTGAGCTAGAGCTACCCCGCGACAGGATGACGACAGAAGCTTTGAACAACCTGCAAATTCTGCTGGTGGATGATGAAATGGATACTCGTGAGTTTCAAGCTTTTGTGCTGGAGCAGAGCGGTGCAACGGTGACTGCCGTGACTTCTGGCTTAGAGGTGTTGCAAGCGTTGGATCGGTTTATTCCTGATCTGTTGGTTAGTGATGTCGGAATGGCAGAGATGGATGGCTATATGCTGATTCAGCAAATTCGATCGCGCCCACCCGATCGAGGCGGAACGATTCCAGCGATCGCGCTCACGGCTTATGCGGGAGAATTCGATCAGCGAAAAGCGATCGCGTCCGGGTTTCAATTTCACCTCACAAAACCAATCGAGCCAGAGAAGTTAGTGAAGGCAATTATTAGCTTGTTGAGGAGCCAACCATGACGCACGAACCAACCTTAGCCGACAGTTCCGGTTCCTTGAGCAATCGTGAATTAGAACAATACTTTCCTGGTGATAGCGAACTTGCCAATCGAATGCGTGCCCTCGATTGGTCTCAAACGGATTTGGGATCGCCCCGGAAGTGGCCTGAAAATCTGCGTGTTGCCGTTGCAGCTTCATATTAAATTGGTAAGTAAGTGCGTCAAATTAAATATAAAACCTTACTCTGCCTCCGGCTTCCCTCTCCGTGAGTTCGGAGAGGGATTGAGGGTGAGGTTTTATCTTATATTTAATTGTGCGTTCCTACTTATAACTCATTTAGGATTGCTATAGGACTTACGCAAAATTACACGCTGTAGGGGCAATTTATGTGGCTTTAGCTGACCACAGGGAATTGCCCCTAAGAAGAAAATCACGGTTTCGGCTATTGTTTGCGTAAGTCCTGCTGAAGTTACTGAATAAATCGATTTAGGTAGGTAGAAAGTTATGGCAAATATCAATGGCACTAACGGTAATGATACGCTGATTGGGACAACGAGTGATGACATCATTGACGGCAAGAGTGGCAACGACCTTTTGAGGGGTGGTGCGGGCAATGATACTCTCATTGGTGGTACGGGCAATGACACTCTCGACGGTGGTGCAGGGAATAATACCATCAAGGGTGGCAATGGTGACGATTACTTAATTATTAACTATTCAATGGGCGATAATTACAGTTCTAGCGATCCCAGAGCCAATAACTTGCTCTTTGGAGGTGATGGCAATGATACTCTCTTTGCCTATGGCGACTATGGTAATAACACTCTCAACGGTGGCAATGGAAATGACACGTTCTATAGTAGTACGTATGACATATATTATGGTGGTTCAGGCAATAAAATTTTAACTGGTGGCGGCGGCAAGGATAAATTTGTTTTCCAGCGTTCTAACTTTGACAGTGGTACGATTACCATCACGGATTTCGATGGCATTGGTCAAGGCTTAAACCCATCAGCAGCGCTGATTGCCAAAGTGGATACCTTACAATTTACAAGAACTGATCCTTCTTTCGGATTGCCATTAACTGCGAGAAATCTGCAATTAACTCAAAATGGTAAGAACACAGAAATCACTTTTGAAAACACGCTTAGTTTCAAAGTTGTCTTGCAGAACTTTGGACTGGAAAACCTAAACAATTTAGCCCACGTGGGCAATATCCTGTTTGATGGGCAAACTAGCATCACAGACAGCTTTGATGTCTTCAGTGCCAACTCTACCCAAAACACCATCTTCAAGAAGAACACAGTCACCTTCCTTAACGACCTCTCCAACAAGGTCAACGGCTTTGACAATTCAGATGATGTAATTAATGGTCAGAAGGGTGATGACATCATTTACGGCTTGAGTGGCAACGACTTGCTGCGGGGTGGTGCGGGGAATGATACTCTCATTGGTGGTACTGGTGACGATGTTCTATTGGATAATTCCGATTTAACAGGCGATAATTTGCTCTCTGGCGACGATGGCAATGATTCCCTCTCCACATCTGGCGTCATTACTGGAGTCTTTTACGACGGAGTATTCTTTTATGGCTATGTGTCTGGCAATAACACTCTCAACGGTGGCGCTGGTGACGATAAATTAAGTGCTGGTCTTTCAACAGGCGATAATTTACTCTCTGGGGGCGATGGCAATGATTCCCTCTCCGCCTCTGGCTTTTATGGGTATGAAGTCGCATTCATCCCCGTTTCTGGCAATAATACCCTCAAGGGTGGCGCTGGTAACGATACCTTGAATATTGACTATTCAACAGGCAATAATTTGCTCTCTGGGGACGATGGCAATGATTTTCTCTCTGCCTCTATAGCAAGGAACGATGCTCTCGGACAATCCAATGCCGCCTCTGGCAATAACACCCTTGACGGTGGCGTTGGTAACGATACCTTACTTGCTGACTATTCATCAGGCAATAACCTATTAAATGGGGGCGATGGCAATGATTTTCTCTCTGCCATAACTGCTTTAGGGAATGACACGCTTGATGGTGGCAATGGCAATGACACCATAAAGGGTGGCAATGGCAATGACATCCTCGCCGGTGGGAACGGTAATGATAGCCTTTATGGAGGAACTGGTATTGATACCTTTGCTTTCACTAATTACAGTGAAGGTTTAGATAGAGTTTATGACTTCAACGCCAGTAATGAACTGATTCAGGTATCGGCTAATAATTTTGGTGGCGGGTTATCAAGAGGTTCGTTCTCAGCTAGTCAGTTTACAATCGGAACATCTGCAACGACAAGCGATCAACGATTTATTTATAACAACGCTACAGGTGGACTGTTTTTTGATCAAGACGGTAGTGCGGGTGGATTTACTCAGGTAAAATTTGCACAATTATCTGTTGGTTTGTCACTAACAGAAAGCAATTTTGTAATTGTTTATTCGTAATTAGCCCTCCATCACCAAACGCTACAGGAAAATAGAAATCTTCATATTTCTGAGGATAAGACTGGCTCTAATTGCATTTTTCAGTCTGGTGGCAATGACCTGATTATTAAACAAGCAGCTTGTCCTCAGGCGATGTCTACGATGGTCACTGAGCCCTTCGACAAGCTCAGGGTAACACCTGCGCCGAAGTGCGGGCTATTCGGTGACGCTTTTCGTCAACACAAATTCGTCACAGCTGGTCGTAGCGATCGCTTACGACCGGAGAAGCTAATCGCAGAAGTTTCTCCAAAGACAATACCAAATAACCTTGATAAGATGGAAAAAATAGTTTAATCTAACTGCCAAGGTTATGAGTACCATTAATATTTCTTTACCTGAGTCGATGAAAGCCTTTGTTGAGGAACAAGTAACTCAAGGTGGCTACGGTTCAGTTAGCGAATATCTACAAGAGTTAATCACTCAAGACAAAAAACGTCAGATGCGAGAATATATAGAAAAACTTTTAATTGCAGGACTTGAAACTGGAGAGGCAATAGAAGTTAATGATCAGTGGTGGCAGCAAAAACACACGCACTAGATTAACCAGTTGCATCTAGAGAAATAATCACAAAGCGGATAGTTATTAGACATTTCCCACAAATCAGGTATCCTTTTGAGAAACTTCACCTAAACGCCTATGGGCTTGCTGCTTAGGAATAAGAATTAAGTAATATTAAGATACAATTTATGTCCCTGGCTTACCTCACCCTCAATCTCTCTCCTTATAAAGGAGAGGGAAGCTAGAGACAGATGAAGTTTTGCATTTTATTTAATCCACGTTCCTTTTGTCCATCTAGGAGCTAGAATTGTTACAATAATTTCAGATTAGATATTGAAACCTTGATCCAATCTGAAACCTTAGAACTATTAGAATGGCATCGCCTCTGCCGGCACCTTGCCACTTTTGCGGCAACTAAGCTGGGGGCGACGGCTGCGCGTCATCTGAAAATACCCGATACTCAGATCGAAAGCGAACAGTTGTTAGAGCAAACCAAAGAAGTCTACCAACTGGAAACTCGCCTGACCACGGGACTGTCATTTGAGGGAATTCAAGATATTGGGGATTCCTTAGAACGGGCAGAACGAAGCGGAGTTTTGACAGGGGATGAACTGTTAGCGATCGCTACTACCCTAGCTGGTGCCAGAAATTTGCGCCGTGTCATTGACAATCAGGACGATTTACCCATACTGACTGATTTGGTTGCCGATTTGCGGACTTATCCAGAACTAGAACAGGAAATTCACCGATGTATTGATGAACGGGCACAAGTAACTGACCGCGCCAGTCAAAAACTGGGAGAAATTCGCACAGACTTGCGGCGATTACGCAGCCAAATTACTCAAAAGCTGCAAAATATCTTACAGGCAAAATCTGGAGCAGTTCAAGAACAGCTGATTACGCAACGGAGCGATCGCTTTGTCATCCCAGTAAAAGCACCTCAAAAAGATGCCATCCCCGGCATTGTCCACGATACCTCTACCAGTGGTGCGACGCTGTATATAGAGCCGAATTCAGTAGTGCCTCTAGGCAACCAACTGCGGCAGATCATCAGAAGAGAGCAAGCCGAAGAAGAAACGGTTCGCCGCGTTTTGACCGAACTTGTAGCCGCAGTTAAACCAGATTTAGAGCGGTTATTAGCGATCGCTACGACTTTGGATCTGGCAACCGCTAGATCACGATATAGTTACTGGCTAGGAGCGAATCCTCCGCGATTTATTGATCGCAAAGATAATGAAATCATTACCTTGCGGAACTTACGACATCCTCTATTAGTCTGGCAGCAACAGCATGAACAAGGGCAACCAGTAGTTCCTGTAAATTTACTTATCAGCCCGCAAATTCGGGTAGTAACAATTACCGGCCCAAATACTGGCGGTAAAACTGTAACCTTAAAAACTTTGGGGTTAGCAGCATTGATGGCGAAAGTGGGTTTATTTGTGCCCGCCCGTGAACCAGTGGAAATACCTTGGTTTGATCAGGTGCTAGCAGATATTGGCGATGAACAATCCTTACAGCAAAGTTTATCTACATTCTCAGGACATATCCGCCGGATTAGTCGGATTTTAGAAGCATTGGGAAGCAGAGGAGATAAGGGAGATGAGGGAGATGGGGCAGATGGGGGAGAGTCTAAGTCCAATGCCTCATACCCCAGACTTCGGCAACGCTACTTCGACGTCGCTCAGTACCCTTCTCTACGAGACGCTACGCGAACGGCAAGCTCAGGGCAGGCAAAGTCAGTACAAGTGCCCCATGCCCCACTCCCCACTCCCCACTCCCTAGTTTTACTTGATGAAGTCGGCGCCGGCACCGATCCAGTTGAAGGTAGCGCCTTAGCGATCGCCTTGTTGCAATATCTCGCCAATCATGCCCAACTAACTATTGCCACCACTCACTTCGGCGAACTGAAAGCCCTAAAATACGAAGACGAGCGGTTTGAAAATGCCTCTGTAGAATTTGATGAAAGTACTCTCTCGCCTACTTACCGTTTGCTGTGGGGCATCCCCGGACGTTCTAACGCCTTAACTATTGCCCTACGCTTGGGATTAAAACCAGAAGTGGTAGAACAGGCAAAAACTCAAGTGGGAGAGGCCACAGATGAAGTTAACCAAGTGATTGCTGGCTTAGAAGCGCAACGCCGCCGCCAGGAAACCAAAGCTGCGGAAGCCCAAAGTTTATTGCAGCAAGCGGAACGTTTATACAAAGAAGTATCCGCAAAAGCCGCAAGTTTGGAGGAGAGGGAAAGCAGTTTGCGGGCTTCACAAGAAGTAGCAGTCCAACAAGCGATCGCTCAGGCAAAAGGTGAAATTGCCCAAGTAATTCGCCGTTTGCAGAAAGGTACGCCTACAGCCCAAGAAGCCCAGCAAGCAACCAATGCTTTGAATCAAATTAGCCAGCAATATCAGCCGGTAACGACAGCAAAACCAAAAGCTGGGTTTATGCCGAAAGTAGGCGATCGCCTCCGTGTTCCTAAACTGGGACAGACAGCAGATGTGATCACCGCCCCTAATGAAGATGGGGAGTTAAGCGTTCGCTTTGGGCTAATGAAAATGATTGTGAAGTTGGAAGATGTAGAATCTTTAGATGGTCAAAAAGCCGAACCAGTCGTCAAACCTAAACCAGCACCAGCAGCAGTCACGCCACCACCGCAAAGTGTCCCAGAAATTCGGACTTCTCAAAATACCATAGATTTGCGTGGTAAGCGGGTAGCTGATGCTGAATACATTTTAGATAAAGCGATTTCGGAAGCTACAGGCCCAGTCTGGATTATTCACGGGTACGGCACTGGTAAGCTGCGACAAGGTGTTCATACCTTTTTGCAACACCATCCCAGAGTGAACAACTACGAACCAGCAGAACAAGCAGACGGCGGTACTGGTGTCACCATTGCTCATATCAAGTGATCGCTTCCGACTCTGGTAGTAAAAATCAAATTACTCACTGGTAGCGATCGCTGTGCCCCTACGAGAAATCTATATGTAAGCTAATCGTCATTCATTTTTCCAGAATAATTCGCTTGTAGTAAGGGCTACCCTACGGGAACGCTTCGCGAACAGCCCTGCTTCTATGCAACTTAAATGCTCATTACCTTATCAGGGTTTGTGTGAAATGGTATAAGAAGAAAATCATTCTTTTCGGCTATTGTTTGCGTAAGTCCTGATAAATTTGAAATTTTATTTTACAGCTATTTTCAGGTAAATAGACCACGCGGTAGGGGCACAGCATTGCTGTGCCCCTACGACAGATGTGGTTCAAATACATGATTTCTGCTGTAAGTTAAAAGATATAGCGGTTCTCGAGCGTTGTGAGGTACAATAACCCCACCCCCAACCCCCTAAGAGCAAGCGAGGTGGGGGCTATGATGTCGGAAACCGCTATATTACAAACGCCTGTCTGCTTATTAGCAAACAGGCATGTCTTCGAGTACAAAGTTTGGTTGAGATTCGGGTTATTAAATCTTCGCAGTAGAATCAACTGAGGGTTGAGACTGACTAACCGAATCTAACTTTGGCAAAAGCAGTAGATTTTGTGCTTTTAGACTACTGTTGATTGTTGCTTGCAAAATGGGGGTATTGGAGATGGAATTGTTCGCCAATGTAAACAGTGGATTTGACAAAACCCCTGCGATGGTAGTGGCAATTAATGTTACCACCAACCCGACCTGCAAAGGTCTCAGTCCCGGCAAATCCCAACGCACTTGGGGATAATTCTTCACTGCGTCGGACATTTCATGAGGTTCTTTGACTACCATCATCTTAACTACGCGAATGTAGTAGTAGATGGAGACGACGCTGGTAACTAAGCCCAGCAAGACTAACCAATAAAGTCCTGCTTGCCAACCAGCCCAGAATAAGTAAATCTTGCCGAAAAACCCCGCGAATGGTGGAATACCACCCAAGGAAAGTAGGGAAACACTCAATCCCAGTGTTAGGAGTGGGTCTTTTTGATATAAGCCAGAGTATTCGGAAATCTGGTCGGTTCCGGTTCGTAGTGAAAACAGAATGATGCAGGTAAAGCCGCACAGATTCATGAACAGGTAAACCAGGAGGTAAAATATCATACTGGCATACCCTGCCTGTGTACTAGCAATCAAGCCAATCATCACAAACCCAGCTTGGGCAATGGATGAATAAGCTAGCATCCGTTTCATGCTGGTTTGGGCTAGGGCGACTACGTTACCCAAAATCATGCTGAGAACGGCCAGAGCAGTGAAGACAAACCTCCACTCATCAGCAACAAGGGGGAACGCTGTTGTCAGCAAGCGGATGGCTAGGGCAAATCCAGCTGCTTTGGAACCGACAGATAAAAAGGCGATGACTGGGGTGGGAGCGCCTTCATAAACGTCTGGTGTCCACTGGTGGAAGGGTGCAGCGGAGATTTTAAAGCCAATACCGGCGATCGCAAAAACCAAGGCAATCACTAAACCTAAAGATTGTCCGACTTTAGCTGTGGCAATACCATTAGCGATCGCACTTAATTCAGTTTGTCCTCCAGATAATCCATACAGCAGTGATACACCGTACAAAAATATTGCCGTACTGGAAGCTCCAAT
>NZ_JBTYKD010000292.1:0-6177 GCF_054880495.1 Nostoc sp. | reverse complement strand
CACAATGCAAGCCGATGCATTCACAATGCAAGTCGATGCATTCACAATGCAAGCCGATGCATTCACAATGCAAGCCGATGCATTCACAATGCAAGCCGGTGCATTCACAATGCAAGCCGATGCATTCACAATCCTTATCTTTTGTTTAAACTTGCCCAATTTAAAACTTTATCTTACTGATAGGTTTTTAGTTACAATGGGTACATTAAATGTATACTATAGTGGTAGATACATTTATGACTATCCAAGATACAACCCGCCGTTTGCGCCCTCAAACCATTAGTCAAGATATTAGCTCATTGCACGGTTTGCAAACCGTCAGCAACTATAACACGACTCGTGCTGATGCCTCAGCTGCAAAGTTACAGGAAGTTTATCAGGCGATGTTGATTTCTCAACAAACCGAAACCGAGAAACTAGCTTTATACCGTGCTGCTGCTGATGCTGCCCGATTAGCAGAATGGGAATATCATAATAGTGTATTAGCGATGAAAGAAGTTGTGCGCGGGCAATATGGTTCAGATAGCGATCAGGCTCAGGCTGTAGGACTGAAGAAAAAATCAGATCGCAAGCGTCCTTCCCGGAAAAAGCTAGTTGCGATCGCTAGTTAGGAATAAAAATTAAATAACATAGAATTTACGTCGCTGGCTTACCTCACCCTCAATCCCTCTCCTTATAAAGGAGAGGGAAGCTAGATATAGGATGAAGTTTTGCATTTTATTTACAGTTATCTTCAGGTAAATAGATCACGCGCTAGGGGCACAGCATTGCTGTGCCCCTACGACAGATGTGGTTCAAATACATGATTTCTGCTGTAATCTACGTTCCTAATTAACTTAATTAATTCATCCCACTGCTACGAAAACAACCACACGCGGCGCGATCACTCGTTTTACTCGTTCCCACTCGGAGACTGGGAATGCATTCATTAGACATAGGAGTGAAAATTAATTCTGCGTTGCTCGAAATCCTTGGTAGGGACAATTCATGAATTGTCCCTACGTCATTTTCACCAGATGTCTATTGAGTCGGAGACTCAATTTCTGACTGGAGGCAGCAGCCCCTAATCAGGCATTCCCATGCAGAGCATAGGAACGAGATAGGAGATAAATGACGAAAGTTACACTCTACATTCGACTTGTGTGTACACCGTAGGCTTGCGGGGAGGGGAGACAACGTGTAGCTTTGGCTCTTTGGGGTTCATTTCTTATTTTTGATTTATGCAAGAGGTCTTATCTACAGCAGTTTGTCTAATGTAATTGGCAAATCACGGATGCGCTTACCTGTGGCATGATAGACAGCGTTAGCGATCGCCGCCGCACTTCCAGTAATGCCAATTTCACCAATTCCTTTTACACCAAGCGGGTTGATATATGGATCGTGTTCATCAACGAACAACACCTCAATCGGGGGAACATCTGCATTCACTGGTACGTGATATTCAGCTAAATCGGCATTGACAACACGCCCCCGATGAGGGTCTGTTACGGTGTGTTCCATTAACGCCATGCCAATACCATAGACAATTCCCCCAATCAACTGACTGTTGGCTGTTTTAGCATTGAGTATGCGTCCCACGCCAAAAGTTCCCACCCAGCGCGTTACTCGCACTTCGCCAGAATCCGGGTTAACGCGGACTTCGGCAAATTGCGATCCAAATGCGTGCATTGAAAACTTCTTTTGTTCCTCTCCAGGCTTGGCATCTGCACGCGCTTCGATCATTTTCATTCCCTGCCGTGCCAAGATTGCCTGATAAGTTTCGGTTGCGGACGATTTATTTTTTAAGAAAAAGCTGCCATCTTGGGCAATCACATCTTCAGCCTTTGAACTATAAAGCGGCGATTTTTGATCGGCAAGTGCTAGTTGCAAAAGCTGACTCCGAGCTTGATTTCCGGCTAAATGCACCGCAGAACTAACACTAGCGGCAGTTTGCGAACCACCGGAAACGGGGGTTTCTGGCATCTTAGTATCACCTAGTTCAAAGCGGACTTTGTTAACTGGTAGACCGAGTGCCTCAGCCGCGACTTGAGTCATTACAGTATAAGTCCCTGTGCCAATATCTTGTGAGCCACTCTGCACAACGGCTGTACCATCTGCCATAATCTGAGCGATCGCCGATGCTGGGGAACGGTTGGTAGGATAAGTAGCTGTCGCCATACCCCAACCGAGCAAATAATTACCATCACGCATCGAACGGGGCTTGGGATTGCGCTTTTGCCAGCCAAACTTTTCTGCGCCTAATCTGTAACACTCTTTAAGTGACTTGCTCGACCAAGGTATTCCTTTACTAGGATCGACATCAGCATAGTTACGTAGACGCAGTTCCACCGGATCGATATTCAACGCATAAGCGAGTTCGTCCATTGCCGATTCTAAGGCGAAAGACCCTGAAGCTTCGCCTGGCGCCCGCATAAAGGTTGGTGTTCCTTGATCAAGTTGAACCAGACGGTGGCTAGTTTCGATATTTGGGCAAGCGTAGATCATCCGGGCGCTTTTACCAACAGGTTCGATAAATTCATCAAAAGTTGAAGTCTGCGATGTGCCGGCGTGTCGCAGAGCGGTTAATTTGCCCTCGCGGGTTGCACCTAAAGAAACCTGTTGAATTGTCTCTGGTCGGAAGCCCACAGGCCCATACATCTGTATCCGTCCCAAAACTAATTTCACTGGGCGATTAACCTGCCGGGCTGCGATCGCAGCTAAAGGCACATGGGACCAAGCCGATCCTTTGCAGCCAAAGCCACCGCCCACAAAGTAAGACATAATGCGGACTTTCTTTGGCTCAATTCCTAATACTCCTGCAACTTTTTCTTGAGTGGAAAAGATTCCCTGAGTTGCGTCATACAGCAGCAGTTGATCGCCATGCCAAACTGCTGTTGTGGCATGAGGCTCCATTGGATTGTGATTTTCGATCGGTGTAGTATAGGTTTGCTCGACGCGGACAGCCGCCGCCGCTAGTCCCTGGTTGACATTGCCGTGAGCTAAATCGGGCGGCTCGTCTTTAGGGATTTTACCTTTAGGTAAGTATGCCTTAGCGAGGTTGTCCCGCATATTAATCTTCGGTTTCTCTTCGTCATAGCGAACTTGCACCAGTGAGGCTGCGTACATAGCTCGTTCAAAGGTATCGGCAACTACGACAGCAATATGTTGACCGCTATACAGCACAATGTTATCTTGCAGCACTTGCAGCTTACGACCACCGCCCTTTTCGCCCGATGCCTTCGGTGCATTCAGGTGGGTAATTACTGCTAATACACCCGGTACTTGTTCCGCCGCCTTTGTATCAATTTCGGCAATCTTACCTTTGGCGATCGTGCTTTGAATTGTCACCGCATAAGTAAGCTTGGCAACCGGAAACTCAGCTGAATAGCGGGCGCCACCAGTTACCTTCAGGTGTCCATCAACTCGATTTAGCGGTTTGCCGACAACTGTATTTTTATCCCCTGTATTCATGCCATCCCTCCCACGGTTGCCAGCGCCTTCACAATTGTGCGTTTAGTCAGTTCCACCTTAAAGCCGTTGTATTTTTGAGGTTTAGCTTTGGCGAGCGCGGCGATCGCTGCTGCTTGAAATGTTGCCTGATTTGCGGGCTGGTTCAAAAGGGCTTTTTCCGCTTCGTAAGCACGCCAGGGCTTTGTTCCCACCCCACCAAGAGCAATGCGTGCCGAGCGAATGATCCCATTTTGAATATCTAATGCTGCCGCAACCGATGTCATGGCAAAGGCATAGGAGGCGCGATCGCGGACTTTTAAATAATGCGATCGCTTCGCAAAGGTTGAACCCGGTAAGTCAACGCCAACAATTAACTCTCCGTGTTGTAAAATTGACTCTGTTTCTGGTGTATCGCCCGGTAGGAGATGAAAATCGACCAGAGGAATACTCCGCTCTCCTTTCGGTCCCCGTGTTTGCACAACTGCATCGAGTGCGATCATTGCCACCGCCATATCGGAAGGATGGGTAGCTATACAGCGATCGCTACCGCCGAAAATTGCATGAATGCGGTTATAGCCCTCGATTGCTGGACAACCTGAACCGGGAACGCGCTTATTACAGGGGAAAGCTGGATCACGGAAGTAGTAACAACGAGTACGTTGCAGTAAATTCCCGCCCACTGTCGCCATGTTTCGCAGTTGCGGTGATGCCCCAGATAGCAACGCCTCTGATAGCACCGGATAACGCTCTTGAATTAGGGCATGATATGCAACGTCGCTATTACGTGCCATTGCCCCAATCCGCACACCGTTACCCTGCATTTCTATCTTGGTTAGGGGTAGGGGGTTGATATCTACCAACTCACTTGGCGTCTGTACATTCAGCTTCATCAAATCAATTAAGCTTGTACCCCCTGCCAAGTAAGCCGCTTCCACCTCTGGAGTTACCAACGCCACGGCATTATCCACTTGTCCGATTTTCTGATAGCTAAACGGCTGCATCTTTTTTCCCCTCTAAGACATCGCGGACAGCAGCCACGATATTTGGATAAGCACCACAACGGCAGATATTCCCGCTCATCAGTTCCCGAATGTCAGCATCCGATTTAGCGTGTCCCTCGTTCACCAAACCCACCGCCGAACAAATCTGTCCCGGTGTGCAGTAGCCGCACTGAAACGCATCGTGGGCAAGAAACGCGGCTTGCATCGGGTGTAAATTGTTTCCTTGCTCCAGCCCTTCAATAGTTGCGATCGCGGCGTCGGTGTGCATAATCGCAAATGTCAGGCAGGAATTAATCCGATGTCCATCAACCAGCACTGTGCAAGCACCGCATTGACCATGATCACAACCTTTTTTAGTCCCAATTAGCCCCATATATTCCCGAAGTGCATCAAGTAAAGTCACACGCGGTTCAATCTGTAAACTATGTGCTGTTCCGTTGACTTGCAGCGTCACCTTCATCGTCTCCGGTGTTGAAGTTGCCAACATTGGAGTAGTTTTTTTGACTTGAGTTTGTGCTACAGCTTTCCCTACAAAATTACTAATCGTAGCCGCTACTGTGGTGACGATCATCAATTGACCCAATTTGCGGCGTCTGACGACAAACTTCATTTTTTTACTCCATTCTGTTTTTGTTGGTAATAATATTGAGTAATTCTCTTAACTTAAATTCTTTAGAGAAAATCACTTTTTCTAACAGGCATTTTCCTTAAAATGACATTGTTCCCAGAATACAATTTCAGCTTGTTATCGTCTCTCTATCAGAAGATTTATGCCATAAGTATCATCTCTAATTATCAAAACAGAATAAAAAGTGGTTCTTCAGTACCTGTTATGCCAAATTATTAGTTAAACATCAAAATTTGGCTTAAAAAATAGGGTTAAAAGCCAAAATTATTGCTAAAATCCTAAAATGTTAGCAAATAATGCTAATTATGTTGATAAATAAGGCTTTCAGGGTTTTATCAAAGGAGTTTAGCATAGTAAGTACTGAAGAGCCTAAAAAGTCTGTATTAACGTTTACTCTTCTGTTTATCTTTAATAAATTGCAATCTGGCATTTTCCTTGTTGTTGAACCATTGATAAGCTGTTACGTATACAACTTGCATTGTCAGGGCGGGCAAGATGCCCACCCCACAATCATATTGAAAAAATAATTAGTGCAAATTAAAGGCGCAACAGCTTATTGAACGTTTAGTAGTAAAACTTACGCAAAACTACATGCGCGGGCAATTCATCTAGACGAAGACTTCCCGCAGGGTACATTGGTGTCAACTTCAGCCAAAACTTCTTTAAAACCTCGTTTCTAGCCTCTGGCTAGAAATGCTCAAGACTTGTGGCAGCAGCCCTCACTATGCATTAAGAGTCAGAGACTTCTTTTCGAGACAATCTCTAAAAGCTGGTTATAGACTGGCTTTTACGTTAAGTTGAGACCAATACGCAGGGTATGAAACCCTATCTAAAAATAGGGTTTCATACCCTTTCACTTTAATAATGATACAAATACGTTGGTAGGGCCACAGCAATGCTCATTGGTGTCAACTTAACGTAGAAGTTAGGCAAGGCAAGCTTTCGAGGTTTGACCCTCACAAGAACAGCCCCTCTCCCAAAATTGGGAGAGGGGAGCAAATTCTCTAGTTCCCCGAATCCCAACTTGGGATTCGGGGTTAGGGGATGAGGGCAAAACGCCTTCTCAAAGCAGATTTTTTCTGAAGTTGACACCAATGAGCTTTTTCTGTGCCCCTATGA
>NZ_JBTYKD010000291.1:0-13153 GCF_054880495.1 Nostoc sp. | reverse complement strand
AACAGCGAAGTTTGATCTAACCCTAGTTATGGTAGAAATCAAGCAAGGGCTGATGGGAACTCTGGAGTACAATACCGATCTGTTCAATGCAGATAGCATTACCCGGATGCTGGGGCATTTCCAAACTTTGCTAGAAGGCATTGTCGCTAATCCTGAACAGCGAATTTCCGACTTACCACTCTTGCCGAAAACAGAACAGCATCAGTTGCTCGTGGAGTGGAATAACACTCAGACTAACTATATTCAGAATAAGTGTTGTATCCATGAGTTATTTGAGGCTCAGGTAGAGCGAGCCTCGCTAACATCTGATGCCATTGCCGTAATCTTTGAAGATCAACATCTGACCTACCAGGAACTGAATGCCAGAGCAAATCAGCTAGCGCACTACCTGCGATCGCTTGGCGTCGGACCAGAGGTACTGGTGGGAATCTGCATGGAGCGATCGCTCTTAATGGTCATTGGACTTTTGGGCATCCTCAAAGCAGGTGGGGCTTATGTACCCCTCGACCCCACTTATCCCAAAGAACGCTTAGCCTTCATGTTAGAAAACTCTCAACCAAGTATGTTGTTAACACAACAGCACCTAGTCGAAAGTCTACCAAGTAATAGGGCTAAAGTCGTTGCCTTAGACAGCAATTGGGAACTGATTGCCCAACAGAGGATAGAAAACCCTGGAAGCAATATCACCCCCGATAATCTCGCTTATGTTATCTACACCTCCGGCTCTACAGGGAAACCAAAGGGTGCAATGATTACCCACAAGGGAATCTGCAATCGCTTACTGTGGATGCAAGACGCTTACCGATTAACAGCAGCAGATAAGGTTTTGCAGAAGACACCTTTCAGCTTCGATGTATCAGTCTGGGAATTTTTCTGGCCGTTGATGACGGGTGCGCGTCTAGTGGTAGCTAAACCAGAGGGACACCGAGACGCTAACTATTTAGTAAATTTGATAACACAACAACAAATTACGACCTTACATTTTGTCCCTTCCATGCTGCAAGTGTTTCTGGAAGCAGAAAATATTGAAACTTGTAAGTGTCTTAAACGGGTAATAGTGAGCGGTGAGGCGTTACCAAATCAACTGGAAAAACGCTTTTTTAATCGTCTTTCTGCTGAATTACACAATCTCTATGGTCCAACTGAAGCCGCCGTAGATGTCACTTCTTGGGCATGTTTACACCAAAGCAGTCCTGAAGACAATAGCATTACCTATGAAAACACAGTTCCCATCGGTCACCCAATTGCCAATATCCAGATTTATTTACTCGATCAGTATTTAAACCCTGTTCCTGTGGGCGTTATCGGCGAAGTGTATATTGGTGGAGTAGGAGTGGGTAGAGGCTACTTAAATAGTCCTGAACTGACAGCAGAAAAATTTATCCCCAACCCCTTTAGCGAACAACCAACGACACGTTTGTACAAAACTGGAGATTTGGCACGCTATCTGCCCAATGGAGAGATACAGTACATTGGACGTATTGACCACCAGGTCAAAATCCGTGGTTTCCGCATTGAACTTGGGGAGATTGAAGCAGCTATCAGTCAATACCCAGCAGTTGAAGAAACTGTAGTTGTAGTTCGCTCAGAGTCAGCAGATTATCAACGGTTGGTAGCCTATATCGTACCTCACACTGAGCAAACACTGACAATAACTGAACTGCGAAATTTTCTAGAGTCGAAACTGCCTAATTACATGATGCCAGCAGCTTTTGTCATGCTAGAAGCCCTACCGCTTACACCTAATGGTAAGATAGATCGCAAAGCATTGCCAGCGCCAGATGATCTTCGCCCAGAGTTGGAAGCTACTTACGTCAAACCACAAACTGATTTAGAAAAATCCATCGCCACTGTTTGGCAAAAGGCACTTAACGTAGAAAAGGTTGGTATTCACGATAACTTCTTTGAACTTGGTGGACATTCATTATTGATGGTTCAGGTTCATACTCAATTACGTGAAATATCCAAAACTGATTTATTATTGCTCGATCTGTTCAGATACCCAACTATAAATTCCCTCGCAGAGTTCTTCAGTCAAGCTCATAATCAAACATCACCTTTGAGTGAAACTAATATTCAAACAGAAAAAATCTCTGCTGGTAAATCTCAACAGAAAAGACGTCGGGAAAAAATGAAGTCAATTATGAATATTAAAGGAGTTCATGAATAATGAATATTACCATAGAATCTACTCATATAAATGGTTCAGAAATAGCGATTATTGGTATAGCAGGACGTTTTCCTCAAGCCAAAAATATTGATGAATTTTGGAAAAATATCCAAAATGGTATAGAGTCAATTTCTTTTTTCACTAATGAAGAACTGTTATCTTCAGGGATAGATTCAGCCATACTCAATGACCCCAAATTTGTCAAAGCACGGGCTGTATTGGAAGATGTAGAACTTTTTGATGCTTCATTCTTCGGTTTCAATCCCAGAGAAGCCGAAATTACCGATCCGCAACACCGGATTTTTTTGGAATGTGCGTATGTTGCGCTTGAAGATGCCGGTTATGACTCCCAAACCTACAAAGGTTCAATAGGAGTTTACGCCGGATCTAGCCTAAGTACCTACTTACTTAACGTTTACTTAAATCAAAATATTATCAATTCTATAGATTATAACCAACTGGCGATCGCAGGTGACAAAGATTATTTAACTACACGAGTTTCTTACAAACTTAATTTAACTGGACCTAGTTATACAGTTCAAACTGCCTGCTCAACTTCATTAGTTGCGGTTCATTTAGCTTGCCAAAGCTTGCTCAATGGTGAATGTGATATGGGTTTGGCAGGCGGTGTTTCCATAAGTTTTTCCAGAAAAAGTGGCTATTTTTATAAAGAGGGGGGAATTGGGTCTCCTGACGGACACTGCCGCGCTTTTGATGCTAAGGCACAGGGAACTGTTAGCGGCGAAGGTGTAGGTATTGTGGTTTTGAAGAGATTAGAAGATGCTCTAGCAGATGGAGATTCTATCCATGCGGTCATCAAAGGTTCGGCTATCAATAACGATGGATCTTTTAAGGTTAGCTATACAGCACCTCGCATAGATAGTCAAGCCAAGGTGATTAGAACCGCTCAAGTCGTTGCCGAGGTTGAACCTGAAACAATTACCTATATTGAGGCTCATGGGACAGGAACATCTCTAGGAGATCCCATTGAAATTGCTGCGCTAACACAAGCTTTTAGTGCTGACACACAGAAAAAAGGCTTTTGTGCTATTGGCTCGGTGAAGACAAACATCGGGCATTTAGATGCTGCTGCTGGGGTGACGGGTTTGATTAAAACAGTCTTAGCTCTCAAGCATAAACAAATACCACCTAGCTTGCACTTTGAGGAACCTAATCCGCAGATTGATTTTGCCAACAGTCCTTTTTACGTCAATACCACACTTTCCGAATGGAAAACAAACGGCACTCCCCGACGTGCAGGTGTGAGTTCCTTTGGGATTGGTGGGACGAATGCCCATATAATTCTTGAAGAAGCCCCAGCGATTGAAACCTCCGCTACTTCTGGCCCTGGGCAGTTGTTGGTACTCTCAGCTAAGACGACTACAGCTTTAGAAACTGCTACAACTAATCTATTAAATCATCTCCAGCAGTATTCTAATTTAAACCTTGCTGATGTAGCTCACACCCTTGGTGTTGGTCGTCGAGCCTTCGACCATCGCCGGATGGTGGTCTGCCAAGACGTTAAGGATGCAGTCAAGGTACTTTCTACTTTAGATCCACAACGAGTATTCACTCACTACCAACAGCCTTCCAATTGTCCGATTGTTTTTATGTTTTCCGGTCAGGGAACGCAGTACGTGAATATGGGGAGGGAACTTTATCAGAGTGAGCCAACCTTCACTCTCGCAGTTGATAACTGTTGTGAACTACTGAAACCGCACTTGGATTTTGACCTCCGTCATCTACTGTATCCTGATGAAGCAGAGAAAGAAAAGGCAGCAGAGCAACTGAAACAGACTTTTATTGCCCAGCCAGCGCTGTTTACCATTGAATACGCCCTAGCTCAGTTGTGGATGTCTTGGGGTGTGCGTCCCGAAGCGATGATTGGTCACAGTATTGGGGAGTATGTGGCAGCAACTCTTTCTGGAATTTTCTCCCTCGAAGACGCTTTAGCGCTAGTCGCAAACCGAGGACGACTGATGCAGCAACTCCCCAGTGGGGAAATGCTCTCTGTTCAACTTACCGAACAAGAGGTACAACCCCTATTGGTTAGGGAACTGTCTTTAGCCGCAAGCAATGGGCCTACCTCCTGTGTGGTTTCTGGTTTAACTGAGGCAATTGAACGATTGCATCAAAAGCTACAAGAAAAAGGTGTAGGCTGTCGGCGGTTGCATACATCCCATGCTTTTCATTCGGAAATGATGGAGCCAATTCTCGACTCGTTTTCTGATTTATTACAAAAAGTCACACTAAATCCTCCGAAAATTCCGTTTGTGTCTAATGTTAGTGGTACTTGGATTACAATAGCAGAAGCAACAGACCCCAAATATTGGGCAAAACATCTGCGGCAAACTGTGCGCTTTAGCGAGGGAATAACTGAGTTACTCAAAACACCTGAGCGCATACTGCTAGAGGTTGGTCCAGGAAGAACTTTGAGTACTTTCGCGCTGACGCATTATAATTTGCAACCAGTAGTGCTGACTTCAATCCGCCATCCACAGGAGCAACAGTCAGATGTAGCGTTTTTACATAACACTTTAGGTAGACTCTGGCTTTTTGGAGTCAAAGTAGACTGGTCTGATTTTTATGCCAATGAACGACGACATCATATTCCCTTGCCGACCTATCCATTTGAGCGTCAGCGTTACTGGATTGAACAACAAAAACAGGCACTTTTAGGGGGACAGTTTCAGCCTAAACTAACAACAACCCAGTTGTGGGAATCTCTGGTAGAAGCAGGAGAAACGCAGGCTCGTACAACTATCGTGATACTTGACGAAGAAACTTATTTGGCGAAGAAACAGTGGTCGGATCGTTTATGCACTACCTACATTAACCTTGCACTGAAGAATTTAGGTGCTTTTGGTAACTTTGATGAAAAGTATTCTTTGGAAGAGTTATTTGAGCAATGCCATATTATTCCTCGCTATCAGCAATTGTTATGTCGCTTTTTGGATGTCCTAGTAGAGCAAGGTCACTTACAGCAAGAGCAGAAACTCTTTACTAAGTTTGTACCATTTTCTACTGAGTATTTAAGTACTCTGCTAGCAGAAATTAACCACAGATGGGCAGACACACCCCAAATGGTAGACTTAATTAAGCAGTGTGGCGAAAGTCTGCCAGCCGTGCTGATGGGGGAAAAAGAACCGTTAGAGTTGTACTTTGCGACGGCAGATCAAAAGGTAAAAACCTCAGAATCTGAATTGCCCTTGAATACTTACTTAAAAGGAATTTTTCGGGCAAGTCTGGAACAAATGGTGAAGTCCTTACCACAAGATGTGAACTTAAGAATCTTGGAAATTGGCGGTGGACAGGGTATTGCCACGACAGAATTATTGCCTGTGTTGCCTCCAGAACAAACAAACTACACCTTTACGGATGTGGGTGGGTTCTTCTTAAAGCGAGCTAAAGAAAAGTTTGCTGCTTATCCTTTCGTCGAGTATCGTTTCCTGGACATTGAAAAATCTCTGACTGAGCAAGGTTATTCCAGTCACGGCTTTGATGTTATCATCGCTGTCAATGTATTGCACGTCACCCGTAACATTGAAAAAACTCTAGATCGCGTGCGATCTTTGCTGGCTCCGGGAGGATTTTTGTTGCTCTGGGAGATAACTCAACCTCAATTAGATTTTGACATTACAGACGGTCTGCTGATGAATCCGTTAGACGATGAAGAACGCAGCCGAGGTAATCCGTTTTTGTCTAAAGAGCAATGGCAAGAAAAACTGCGATCGCATGGGTTTGGTGAGGTCACTGTTTTCTCAGAAACAGAAGTTTTCGAGGAAGAAATATTTCTGGCTAGAGCTTCGGCAACTGATTCAGCACCTACTGCATTTACAGTTTTGCTTCAACCTGAAGATGTTCAATTATCTCCAGACAAAAGACCTGATCTTGCCGACTGGTTTTACATTCCTTCCTGGAAACGCTCCATGCCGCCGCAACCATTTATACCTGCAATTGGGAAAAATCAATCGAGATACTGGTTAATATTTGTGGATGAGTGCGGCTTGAGCGAAAAAATGGTGCAGCAGCTAGCACTTGCGGGTCAGAATGTAGTTACTGTAAAAATCGGGCAGCAATTTGAGCGTGAGAGTGAGTGCAGATATACGATTAATCCTCAAGAACGGGATGACTACAATACTCTGTTCAAAGAACTGCGTAAACTAAATAAGATTCCCAACAAAATAGTTCACTTATGGAACGTCACACCCGAAATTGAACTAGAATCAGAAATTGAGTTACATCAGAAGATAGAGGCACTTGCCTTTTACAGTTTACTGTTTCTTGCCCAGGCAATTGGAGAACACAATCCAGCTGATTCCTTTCAAGTTACAGTTATCTCAAACAATATGCAGGCAGTAACGGGTGCAGAGGTGCTGTGTCCAGAGAAGGCACTAGTTCTTGGAGCATGTCAAGTCATACCGTTAGAGTATCTAAACATCAGCTGCCGTAGCATTGATATTGTTGTTCCAAAATCTGAAAGTAGGCAACAGCAGCAACTTATCGAGCAACTCCTAGCGGAACTAATGAGCCAACCTTCCAACCAAATTATTGCTTACCGTGGACTCCACTGCTGGGTACAAGATTTTGAACCAGTCCGATTAGATGCAACCGTTGCCGAAAATCCTCAATTAAGAGAAAGAGGAGTTTATCTGATCACTGGTGGATTGGGGGGAGTTGGTTTAACACTAGCAGAATACTTAGCACAGAGCGTAAAGGCAAAATTAGTATTGTTGGGGCGATCGCCTTTCCCGGAACCAGACGAGTGGGAAACATGGCTATCCACTCATGATCAACAAGATCACATAAGTTCTAAAATTCGCAAATTGCAAAGCCTAGAAGCACTGGGTTCAGAAGTAATGACGATTAGTGCTGACGTTGCTGACTTTGAACAAATGTCGGTGGCAATCGAAAAAGTAAATCAACGATATGGTCAGATCAATGGAGTGATTCATACCGCAGCAATCCTTGGCGGAGGGATGATTCAACTAAAAACAAAAGAAGACGCAGCAAGTGCTTTAGCGCCGAAAGTTCAGGGAACACGAGTACTCGAAGCTCTCTTCAAAGAAACCAAGCTGGATTTCTTTGTCCTGTGTTCATCAATGAGTTCATTTATTGGGTCATCCGGGATGGTAGATTATACCGCCGAGAATGCCTTCCTTGATTCCTTCGCTCACTATAGTGCTTCCAAACATGGCACATTCATCAAATCTATTAACTGGGATAGATGGAACAGTTTAGGAATGGCAGTTCCGGTCGAAGCACGCCATAAGGAGATAACAGGAGAAGAATTGAGAGGAGGAATGACTTCTTTTGAGGGCATTGAAGCGTTTAAACGTATTTTGTGCAGTAGCACAGTTCCTCAGGTGATTGTATCAACTCAAGATTTTTCCAGCCTGATGAAGCCAAAGGAATCAGCTAAGTCCTTAGAGGAAAAATTAGCCCAGCTGAGTCAATCTAAACCAACCCACTCCCGCCCTAATCTTGCGAATGCTTATGTTGCTCCTCGTAATGAAATTGAGCGAAATCTTACTGACATTTGGGAACAACTTTTAGGTATTGAACAGGTAGGCATTCACGACAACTTCTTTGAATTGGGAGCAGACTCTTTATTTGCCACTCAATTAGTTTATCAACTGTGCAAAAGTTTCCAAATAGAACTTTCTTATAAGGGATTTTTTAATCAGCCGACAGTAGCTGAGTTAGCTGAACTTATTGTACAAAAGCTGGCAGAGCAGACTGATTTAGAAGATTTAGCTAGAGCTTTAGCAGATATTGAACAACTATCAGAAGATGAGGCGCAGACAATACTTGCTTTACAAAACTTAAGTAATTAACTGAGTTTGATATGACTATTGAATCACCACTTTCTTTCTCTGAAATTATTGGGTTGATTTTTTTAACAATTGGGCTGATTGTTGTCACACTGTTAGTTATATATCTACTTAAAATATTGTGGCAAAAAAACAAATGTCAGTTGGTATGGACGCCTGTTTATTTTGTTGAGCATCGCAGTAACCTATCCTATGATGAATTTATTTATCCGGGAGTATGCATTTGTTGATAAACCTGTCGTCATTGCTGACGCAATGAAAGACCTAAAAATATCAACAAAATGGAACTTTGATTTTTTCAAATCAGAGTGCGGGTCAATCAAGGTCATAGTGAAACAAAATGTGAACGAATGTAACTCAGAATTAGTGTTCCAATCTTTTCTTGAGCAGAGTCCTATCAAAGGTTATCTTATACTATTAATTTTGGAGTTTCCTTGGTTGAGTAGATTTATGCTTGCTGTTGGTTTACTTTAAACCTAATATTTATTAAACAATTAGCGCTTTATCATTTGATATTGGTTTGTGTAAATGAGTGACCTTTCACAAAAAATTGCTGCTCTTACCCCAGGAAAACGTCAACTTCTCCTGCAAAAGCTTCATAACAAAAAAGGGGAGGTCTTGTTGCGATCGCAAATAGTCCCTCAAAGTCGCGAGTCCAACTCGTTTCCCCTATCCTTTGCCCAGCAGCGCCTGTGGTTTCTCGACCAGTTGCAGCCTGGTCATACTGCCTACAACATCTTCCAGTCCATGCGTCTGGTAGGATGGCTAAATGTGGCTGTGTTGGAGCAAAGCTTCCAAGAAGTGGTAAAGCGTCACGAAGTTTTAAGAACCACATTCACTACAGTGGATGGTCAATCGATACAAGTTATTGCTCCGACCCCTACTTTCAGACTACTAGTGGTAGATTTGCAACAACTTCCCAAAGACAAGAGGGAAGTTGAGGTTATACGACTGGCTCATGAAGAAGCTCAACACTCTTTCAACTTAGCCAAAAGTCCCTTACTGCGAGTTACTCTACTGCGGCTAACGGAGACAGATCATGTGTTATTGTTGACTATGCATCACATCATCTCTGATGGCTGGTCATTAGGCGTGCTTATTTGTGAGATCGCAACTCTTTACGAAGCCTTTTCTCTGGGAAAACCCTCACCGCTTCCTCAACTATCTATCCAGTATGCAGATTTTGCCGTCTGGCAGCGACAATGGTTACAAGGAGAGCAACTAGAAACTCAGCTTGCTTACTGGAAGCAGGAATTGGGTGATAGCCTACCTACACTCGAACTACCCACTGACCGTCCCCGACCAAAAATTCAGACTTTCTCAGGAGCAAGAGAATCTCTAGCATTACCCAAAACCTTATCCGACAAGCTTAAGGCTCTGAATCAACGGCAAGGCATTACCCTATTTATGATACTACTTGCAGCGTTTGGGACTTTGCTTTCCTGGTACACAGGGCAAGAAGATATCGTGGTGGGTACTGATATCGCCAACCGCAACCAAGCCGAGACCAAGAGATTGATCGGGTTCTTTGCCAACCAACTGGTATTGCGTACCGATTTATCAGGAAATCCTACCTTTCTAGAGTTATTAGAACGAGTCCGCGAAATGACCCTGGAAGCCTATGCTCACCAGGATTTGCCCTTTGACAAACTGGTAGATGTTCTTAATCCGAAACGGGAGTTGAACCGCTCACCATTGTTTCAGGTCAAGCTAGTTTTGGAAAATACCCAAACCCCGTCCTTGGAACTTCCAAATCTGACTATAAGCTCCTTAAAAGTCGAAAATAAAACAGTGCAATTTGACTTGCTCCTAGAGCTAAAGGAGACAGAGAAAGGACTATTTGGTGTATGGGAATATAATACAGACCTATTTGACACTGCCACTATTGTCCAGATGTCGAGAAATTTTGAAATACTTTTAGGTAAGATTTCGACACATCCAGAAGCAAAATTGAATGAGCTAAAAACAATTCTCTATGAAGCAGACAAGCAGCATAATCTCGTTCAAGAACAAGTTTATCAAAACACTATTCAACAAAAATTAATGAACGTTAAACGCAGAACTAATAACAAATTATAAGCTTAAGGAAATACAAATTATGACAAAAACTGAACCTCAAGGATATAATATCAATCATTTAGGAATAGGAAGACGTAAGAGCGTCAATCTATCCCCAGAAAACTTAATAAAAACAGAGTTTATTCAGTCTGACACTAAGTTTCCTTTAGTGATCAAACCTAGCATAAAAGGTGTGAATCTGGAAAACTGGGCTAAGAACAATCGTAAATTTGTAAACACCGAATTATTAAAATATGGAGCTATACTTTTTCGGGATTTCAAAGTTAAGTCAGTAGAGGAATTAGAGCAAATCATCGCAGCTATTTGTGGAGAAGCAATGGAGTATCGTTATCGGGCATCTCCACGAACTCAAGTAGGTGGTAGAATTTATACTTCAACTGACTACCCTGCTGAACAAAGTATTTTTCCTCACAATGAACACGCTTACTCTCCTACCTTTCCGTTAAAAATATTCTTCTTTTGTATGAGTCCAGCGCAATCAGGAGGAGAAACTCCAATTGGTAGTTGTCGAAAAGTTTTTGAGCGGATTAATCCAACTATCCGCGATCGCTTCATCGAAAAGCAAGTGATGTATATGCGTAACTTTGGCGATGGATTTGGTCTTCCTTGGCAAACTGTATTTCAAACAACAGACAAAACCAAGGTTGAGGAATATTGCCAAACCAATGGAATTACGGTTGAATGGAAAACAGGCGATCGCTTAAGAACTCGACAAGTAGGGCCAGCTGTTCTCAAACATCCTCAAACAGGTGAAGTGATCTGGTTCAATCACGCAACTTTTTTTCACGTTTCTACATTGGAACCAACAATCCGTGATTCGTTCTTAAGAAACTTGCCAGGAGAAGATTTACCAACTAATACATATTACGGTGATGGTTCTGCAATTGAGCCATCAGTATTAGCTGAACTGCAAGCAGCTTATCAACAAGAAATGGTCACTTTTTCTTGGGAGAAAGGAGATTTATTGATGCTGGATAATATGTTATCAATACATGCCCGTAAGCCATTTGTTCCTCCCAGAAAAATTTTGGTCGGAATGGCTGAACCTTATACACCCCCAAACATCTAACTAACAGCGAGGTATAAATATGCAAATAGAAAGTATAGAGGGGTTTAGACTTTCACCTCAACAGGAACATCTCTGGTTACTACAACAACTCGATCAAAGTTGGGCTTATCGTAGCGATTGTGCAATTTTAATTACAGGTAATGTTAATCTCAATAATTTAGAATTGGCATTGCAAAATATTGTCAATCGTCATGAGATTCTTCGCACCAGTTTTACTTGTATACCTGGAATGACTATTCCAATGCAGGTAATTACAGATAGCAAAGTTATATTAGATAACAAGCATGATATTAGTAATTTTAACCCTCAAGAACAAGAGGCGAAAATTGCAGCGATATTTCAAAAAAATCACCAGCAAATTTTTGACTTGGAACAAGGTTTAATTTTACATACATCACTGGTAACTCTTTCGCCAGAAAAATATTTATTATTTCTCAGTTTGCCTGCTCTGTGTGCAGACAGTGTTAGTATCAATTGTTTATTGCAAGAACTGGCTATTTCTTACTTAGGAAATGTTGAGGAGGAATTATCTGAAGAACCGCTACAGTATGCAGATTTTTCGGAATGGCAAAATCAAATACTGGAAGCAGAGGAAACGCAAATAGGAAGAAAATATTGGCAACAGCAAGATTTCTCTGCTATTACACATACAAGGTTTCCCTATGAAAAACATATCTCTGAAAATCAGAAATTTAAACCAGAATTAGTAAATTCAATTATTACCCCGGAATTAGTAGCGAATATTGAAGCATTAGCCGAGAAGTATAATACTTCTGCTTCTATCTTTTATCTAACTTGCTGGCTGGTTCTGCTCAAGAGATTGAGCGGACAATCTGAGATGATCGTTGCTACTGGAGTTGATGGCAGAAAATATGAAGAACTCAAAGGAGCATTAGGACTTTTTGCTAAATATTTACCACTTCATTGTTATTTAGAAGATAACTTGCGATTCAGTCAAATTTGGCAGCAACTTCATCAGTCTGTAGAATCTATCTCCAAATGGCAGGAGTGTTTTACTTGGGAACAAATATTAGGAGTAGATCCGAAATCAGATATTTTGCCTTTTGTACCTGTGGGCTTTGATTTTGCTGAAGAAAATACGCAGCATTATGCAGGTAATCTATCGTTTAGCATTCATCAGCTTTATACCTGTACTGAACGTTTCCACATCAAACTCTCTTGTAGACCCAAAGATGATTTTTTAAGTGCAGAATTTCATTATGACTCTAACTTATTTTCTGCACAGGATATTATCGATTTAGCCGAGCAATTTCACAAGTTGATAGAAAGTGCCACATATCATCCAGAAGCTGCAATCAATGAATTAGAAATTTTAAGCGATCGCACCCGACATGAACTTCTATTTGAGTTTAACCAAACACAGGCTGATTATCCACAAGATAAGTGTGTTCAGCGCTTATTTGAAGAACAAGTAGAGCGGACACCAAACAGTATTGCGGTGACATTTTCTGACAAGAAACTTACCTACCGTGAACTAAATGCTCGTGCTAATCAAATGGCTCACTACCTACAAACGTTCGGAGTTGGGCCAGAGGTACTGGTGGGAATTTGTGTCGAGCGATCGCTCGAAATGATTATTGGGATTTTGGGCATTCTCAAAGCTGGAGGAGCTTATATTCCACTCGATCCAAATTATCCATCAGAGCGTTTAGCCTTCATATTAGAAGATACCAAAACGCCAGTATTATTGACTCAACAACGACTGCTTTCGGGTTTACCAGCCCACAACGCCCAAACAATTTGCTTGGATACAGCTTGGGAAATTATTGCTCAGGAGAGTCAAGAAAATCTCCCACTCAAAACCTATAGTGAAAACTTAGCTTATGTCATTTATACCTCTGGTTCTACAGGCAAACCTAAAGGAGTGCAGATTGCACATCGCCATTTAGTAAACTCTACAACTGCGCGGATTACTTACTATCAAGAACCTGTTAGCAGCTTCTTATTACTTTCTTCCTTTGCTTTTGATAGTTCTGTGGC
>NZ_JBTYKD010000290.1:0-37167 GCF_054880495.1 Nostoc sp. | reverse complement strand
TTTGTGTCTAGACACTCTAAACTATTGCAAACATCCCCATCGAAGCTAATTGCTGCCCGGCGTTGCTTCATGAAGCGGGTGTACCATCAAGGGCACTGTTCTCGTAGATTTGGTTGTCGGTAGAAAAACTTATCACCGGGGATACTACACCACAAAGTGAGTGTGTTACTAGTATAATTCAAAACGCGAACGCGGAGAATTTTGTCAGAGGCGTAACGGGTGAGGCGGGTCAGTCACTCCCCTCATTCCTGGGAGGAGGGATGCCCTTGGGCGGAACGAAAAGCGACCATCGCAATCAAATTACTTTGGTCGCCACTTTTCCTAATGCTGTCTCCAAACGAGTGGTAAATTGTGAGGAGCGACGCCGAATAGCCCACCGCAGGTATCGCTCTTTTTTCCTCGCTTGAATTGGGTGGGGGCGATAAGCCTACGGCATAGCAACTCTTGGAGACGCTGCGCGAACGCTTACCGCAGAGCAAGTAAAAATTCAAATTTTAGTGATGAAGACGAGCTTGGCGCTCACGCAATTCACGAGTCTTTTGTTCACGAGCTTTTTGTTCACGAGCATGGCGCTCACGCAATTCACGAGCTTTTTGTTCATGTAATTGACGCTCACGAATTAGTTTAGCGTTATTAAAAGCAATAGTATTAGTATTTAAATGATCATTGCGAAAATTCATTTCAGATGCATTAGCATGGGTTGAAAGAGCAGCAATTGAAACAGATACTAATAAACCACCAAGAAGAAGAGATTTTAAGCAGTTAATATATCCTTTAATCCTTATTTTACTTAACTTGTATATTGCCAATATATTCTGCATAATCAAGAAAAGATATCTAGCAAATGTCACTACTTAAACATGACTAAAGTCACTAAGCGCCCCCTTGAAAACGTCGTCTTGCTGCACCTTTTAATTGAGTTGCTGTTTCTTTAAGCAGATTTTTCGCGGAGCGGAACATGGGTCTGAGTCCCCCAATAAGAGTTAAGTGGTTCAAGTGAGGTTGGGGTAGAATCCTCATCTCAACTATCTCCCCTGCTCCCTTGCCTCTTTTTCAATGGTATGTCTATTTACGCCGTGCTGTACTAGTAATGTACTAAATAATACATAGTAAATGTGCAATGGTGTACCCACCTAACGTAGGTGCTCGCTCGGCAAGGCGTGGACCTACGATAGGTGGTGTACAGGTATGCCTCAAAGTCTGTCGTACCAATTGCACAGGTGCGCCCCGGTCTAAACTATGGCTAGCGATCGCTAGCCGTGTTCCTGACCACAAGATGTCTACTCTTTGGCATCAGGTGCGAATGAACCTGGAATGTATTGGACTTGCTTGATCGCACCAGTGTATTTGAAGACCCCATGTTTTTTGTAAATATCCCATGATACAGGACTACGCGCATCTTTGCCGATGTCCAATCCTTCATAGGGAAAGCCACCAAAGGTTAGTCCCAGCTTACCTGCTGCGACTTGTTTCCCATTGACAGAAAGTGTTCCAGACCCGTGGCGTTTGCCCAGTGCATCATAATTCAAATCGATGTTAAGTTTACCTGGCTGTAGCGAGACTGGGGGAAATTTAATCGACTGACCATAGTTATTGTGTTCATAGAACAGCTTGCCATCCTCAATATAGAAGATGTAGCCAACCTCTTGACCCCCGTGGGCAAGAATTACTCCTTGATCGCCTGCTTTATACTCAGCCTTCACCTGGATGGTATAATCGCGATCGCTCACCAAGGGCAAAATGTCCGGTTCTAGTACCGAATCACCCGCATGGAATGTCTTTGGTTTCACTTTCTCCTTGATATAAGGCGGGACTCCTCCATGTTGGGGGGATTCTAATAAGGGATAAACTTGATACTTGAATGCCGCCGCATCAAAGGCTGCTGCCAGTTCTTGGACTTTCTCTGGATACTCCTTCGCCAGATTGTTGCTTTCAGAGTAATCTTTGTTCAGGTTGTATAATTGCCACTCGGAATCACTAAATGGTTTCCCCGTCTGATGTTCGGTGACAGCATACCAACCATCTTTGTAATACCCTCTATTGCCTGAATTCTCGTAGTATTGTTCAGTTTTTTGTTCCGGCGCATTGGCATCATTCAAGAGATAGGCAAAGCTGATACCTTCGAGAGGTTTTGTCGGTTTGCCATTAAACTTGTCAGGATGCTTAATCCCCGTTAATTCCAGGATGGTAGGTGTAATATCTGTGATGTGCGTAAATTGTGTGCGGGTACCACCCTGATCTTTGATTTTTGCTGGATAGGAAACAATCAATGGATTCCGTCTACCGCCCCCAAGGGTAAAGAACTTGTACCGCTTTAAAGGTGTATTGGAAACCGTTGCCCAGCCAATGGGATAGTGAGGCGCAGTCTGAGGACTACCAATCAAGTCAAACCGACTGAAATCCAGAGCTTTATCGTCTGGTAAACCGGAGTAATGACGAGCTACATTCGTTGTACCATTTGCCCCGCCTTCTCCAGAACCGCCATTATCAGAAGCAATAATAATAATTGTGTTGTTGAGTTGCTTGGTGGACTCTAGATAATCATAGAGTTTGCCAAAGTTTTGATCCAGGTTATCAACGAAGGCTGCATAGGCCTCTTGATAACGAGCAAATAGCTTTTTATCCTCAGTCGATAGTGTATCCCAAGCTTTAACCCCTGGATTTTGGGGTGGTAGTTGAGTGTCGGCAGGAATTAGCTTTGATGCAAGTTGCTTCTGGTACCGTTCCTGGCGTAGCACGTCCCAGCCGACATCATACTTGCCTTTATATTTAGCAAGGTCTGCTGGATGAATATTAAATGGTGAATGAACAGCATTGTTGGCAAAATACAAGAAAAATGGCTTGTCTTTTGACTTAGTTTTTGCTTGTTTTAGCAATGCGATCGCTTTTTCTGTCCAGTAATCGGTGGTGAGAAAATTCTCAGGATAGCGATCAATTGAAATAGGTGTATTGTCTTCGTAGAGAATATGGGGTGTCTGGGGATGTTCCAATCCATCTAAGAAACCAAAAAAATGTTCAAATCCCCGCTGTAACGGCCAGGAATTGAAAGAAGCGGTAGTGGTGCGATCATAAGTCTGAGTCAAATGCCACTTACCTGTCAGCAGAGTTGAATAGCCATTGCTACGTAAAATTTCCGCCAGAGTCACGACATTGCTCTGAATTTCACCCGCATATCCGGGAAAACCAGGGTTTCCCTCAGCAACCCAACCAACACCAGCAGAGTGGGCATTTAATCCTGTCAATAACGAGGCGCGTGTGGGAGAACAAAGCTGATGGGTTGTAAAGTTGCTAAACCGCAGTCCGTTAGCTGCCAATTTATCAATATTTGGTGTACTAATTTCTGAGCCGTAGGGGCCTAAATCCGAAAAACCCATATCGTCAATTAGGAAAACAACAATATTGGGAGCCTCTTTTGGTGCTGCGGTGATGTGGGATGAAGCTAGAGATGTTTTAGCTGATGGGGGTTGTGGAGTCCACCAAGGTGTAGATTCTGCAAAGGTTCTGCCGATTTTGCCTTTAAATCCAGCATAAGCTTGTGTACTGGCACCACCTGCTCCCTGAGCAGGATTCTGGGCGAAACTGCTAGCGATCGTTGTGCCAGTAACCAGCAAGATGCTAAATACAACCAGTACTAACCAACTGATCGGTGAAACAAGTTTTTGCTTGACTTTTTGAATAAATAATGGTTTACGTTTTCTGTTCAACATATCTACCTGCTTGCTAAAGATAGTCTTTAAGCCAGAACATTACCTGCGCTGGCTCATCTCAAAAATCCACTCATATTCCAACTGATAAATTGGGTCACTACACCCACATTGTTTACTTCAGGAATGTGGGATGTAATTCCTCTTAAAACTGTATACAATACAATCAGTACATTAGGTTTTTCTAATGGTAATATCTTCCCCTTCACAAAACTAGTACAAATAAATGGAAATATTGTACTATATATCTATCTAATTAACGTAGTATAGACTTAAGCAAAAGCAGGATACCCCATTTAGGGACTTCCATAAAATCAACTATTCCATCAAAAATAATGAAAAGCGATCGCTCCTGCTGTTACCAAAAACAACAATAACCTTGGCACTGTTCTACCTTGAGAGGCTATGGCAACGCTAGGCACGGTGGTGGCACCTTAAATCTGCGATGGTCTACGACTGACCGTAGGTCATCGCACCTAAAAGCGATCGCTCACACCAAAACTGAGCAAACAACTAATTCGGTAAATACTTAGCCAATAAATCCTGACGTTGAGTGCCCATCTCATCAAGCTTCTGCTCAATAAGCTTCATCGCCATCGGCGACGGCGTTGAGCGTCCATTTTCCCAACGGTTAATTGTTGTATATGTCACACCGAGAGTTGGTGCAAACTGTTCTTGCGTAAGCCCAGCCAAAAGCCGCAAATCACGAATGATTCGCCCCACCTCTGGCTGTTTGATGGCCAAGGGTTTTTTGATAGTCATTTAACAATGGGGTAGCGGTTTTTACGGTAACGCTTTTTTCCTGGTTGCCAACCAGGGGACTTTCCACGAGGTTTGGGTGCAGAGGTGGGAGTACCGGCGCTCATAGTCGGATTGAAATTCGCAAATACTGGAGTGTCCCTGTTGAACAGCTAGGGGAGATCCCAAACCAGGAAAAATGGTTAGGACTCAGGAGCGTAGGAATGGTCATCTGCGAACGTAGGCTTTGGAATCAAACAACTATTGAAGTTCGCTTTTATATTAGCAGTTTAGAGCATGATACTGCTGTTTTGGCTCATGCTGTTCGTAGCCACTGGTGGGTACTGGACATGACATTCCATGTTCGCGAAGCGGCTCTGAAAGAGCAGATGCTAGTCGTATCCCTAAAGATAATGCCCCTCTTAATTTTTCTGTTCTACGGCGTTTATCTTTGAATCTTTTAGATAAAGATAAAACGGTGCGTGGAAGTGTTCCGATGAAAAGATATCGCGCAGGTTTAGATAACAATTACCTACTTCAAGTTATCGCAGGCATCTAAGTCTTCTCTCACGTCGAAAATTTAGTTCTCAAAAGATTCATTGCCCATTTGCTGACCCTCAATCTTCTGGCATTCGTTTTCCACACAGTTTTGCACCTGGTTGACAAACCCTACCAGCAAACCCGCTTGCAGCGTGGCACACGTCAAGGCTTCTTTCAAGATATCCTTAGCCTCACCAAGTATTTGCTGTTTGATAGCTGGCAGCATTTGATTAACTTCATGCTCTCCGACTCAGCACTCTTTCCAGCAACTCACTCCTCCTAAACTTTTGAATTTGGAATTGCTGGCTATCATATTGGCGTTTGTTACCTTACATTTAGATAAATGATAGGCTGGATAGGATTTTAACTCAACTGAGAAATGACCAGTAGGGTTGTATTGCGATCGCACTTGCCTTGCTGCCTCAAGAGCCTGATGCGGATACCCCAGCCAACTGCTGTAAGCGGTCGTTAGCAAAGTACTGAGCGTGACCTTCTTCAATTGCTTGTAGAATGAGGTCGGCCACGAATTCAGGTTTGTCACCGTCTGCGTAGTTACCCGCAGGTCCTCCATCTGCCGAATTCCCCATCCTGTTCTTGCCAAAGTTGGTGGCAGTGATGAACGGGTAAACCTCGCTAACTACGATGCCATCCTTTTCTAACTCAACCCGTGCTGTGAGGCTGAAACCGAGGAGTGCTCGCTTTGATGAGGAGTAGACGCTGTATTGGGGAATCGTCATAAAAGCCGTTCCAGAGTTAACGTTTACGATGCTCCCAGCGCCTTGGTCTCGCATTATCGGGATGACGGCCTGCATGGCCACAATTGGCCCGAGCACATTGAGGTGGAAGATTTCGTCGAACACTGCCGGGTCAATCTCTTCGATTGTCGCTGCATAGCTACGACCTGCGTTATTTACAAGTCCATCAATGCGACCGTAATGCTGGTATATCGCTCGCACCCCTTGGCGAACCCCCTCAAAGTGCGTCATATCCGCCTTGATTGGCAAGCTGCCCGGAAGTCGCTCGCTCAACTCCTGAAGGACTTCCGTGCTGCGAGCGAGTAGGGCAACCTTGGCACCATGAGCACATAAGGCAGTAGCCGTTGATAAGCCTATACCAGACGAGGCACCCGTGACAATAAATACGTGATCTTTTATTTGCATAGATTAGTCTTGATTTCAAAGACCAATTATAACAGTTACAACGCCTGCTCCACCCTTGCATTGGAATTACGCCCCCGGTGCGATACTCCAGAACAAGTGCCTGAAGGCTACCAGCAACTAGAGGACGGTTCCTGGTTATCGCCCGAAGCTTATCATCAGTCTATCCTCAAGCAAAGCCAGCGCTCCTTACCTTGGGATGTTCGCAGACTTAGGAATTACGAGTAAGTTGGGGGTGCATAGCTTGCCGCCAACTCTACAAGACGCACTTTTAGGTCGGCATCGCTCTTTTCCTCTTAGAAATTTAAACCGAGGAGCGATCGCTCCCCCCCCTCCATTGCTCAAGTTTCCTCTAAGAAACCTGACTCAACGCCCTTCCCCGCAGTTCAATACTTGCCTTGACGCTGGTAATATCCAGGGGTGATATCAACTCTAACCGCAGCCCTTCTATCTTTAGAAAGATTTTTAGCGGAACTTCTATATAGACATTTGACATATTAATGACACAACATTGACATAGATGTAAATAAAATCTTAAAAAAATAAGAACTGTTAATTAATGAATTAATCTAGTTAAATTCATCACAATTAAGTCAAAAAAATAACTGGCTTAATTGTCAAGAGTTTAGTAAAGGGAAAAGATTGATGAACAAGATTATTGCAGCAATAGTGGCAATACCAGTGTTAGTTGCCTCCATGCCCAACCAGGCATCAGCACTCTCAGTAGTTAACCCAGATGTTCAAAAGCCACAAGCCGGAACATTAATTGCGAGGCGGATAGAGCGTCGTCGGTGGATAGCTGGACATTGGGTAAGAAGAAATCACCATCGTGTATGGGTTAAGGGTCATTATCAGTATTACTAACCACGAACTAAGCGTGAGATTTAGATATTTTTGGTGCTAAATCTCATGCTTAGTAGTTCGCCCTTGAGTGAACTTGGTTATTTATTGGGGAAAGGGAGAAAACACTTTCCCTTTAACCTTTTATATACACCCCAATCCGAAAAAGCGCATTTTGGGGTTGGCAGACCAGTAGGGCGATGCCTACGCCGGAACGAAAGGCGACCATCGCAGTTTTTCTTTCTTGACTTTGATCTCTTACTACGGATGAGCAGTAGAAAAAATACTTGCATATTCGTAGTATTATCAGCATGATTCTTGATCTCAATTTTTATACAACGAGAAAAAAATTGGAGTCATATCAATGTCTATATTTACCGTCACTAATACCAACAACAGTGGTGCAGGTTCACTGCGGCAGCAAATTCTAAATGCCGATCTCGCTGGCGGAACAAATATCATCAATTTTAGTGGACTGTTTTCTGATGCGATCGCTCATACCATCAATCTGACTGGTAGTAGTCTGAGTATCACAGATAACCTGACCATTGAAGGCACAAATGCCAGCTTACTAACAATTAAGGATGATAATCATACCAACTAACATATTCACTTCCTATTGCCTCAATAATTGCCTTAGCAGCATAACCCTGCTGGATAGATATCAATTGACTTCTCTTGCAAAGTTGCTGCTACAAGCGTTAGCGGCAGTTGGTTCACCGACTCAGATCCGAATAATAAGGGAAGTTTCAGTTTAAGCCTATTATTCCAATAAGCCCTGCTATTTAGCCCTTAGAACCCTGGATAAGGAACTTTAAGACTTTGTGGGCGAATTTGTGAGTGGCTGTGGATATTCTCAAATCAATGTGGGGTAGAAAATTTCCAATCGCTGAACACCTTATATATCAAGTGTGGGTTTTGAATGTGGTCGATTTTCGCCCTAAAAGTAAGAATCCATTGCCCATGTTGGGAGCCGTGCCCCCTCTCCTCTCTAATGCCCAATGACTAATCTCTATTGGACTTTGGACAAAATAGAGGCAACGCGAGAAACGATCTTGTTTTTGCTCAAAAATTACAACTAACTAGGTAATATATGTACAGTTGACAGATGTAACCCTTGGGGTTACGATTAAAACAGTGATTAAAACGTTTAAGCATAAAGGACTGAAAAAACTTTTTGAGTTTGATGATAGGAGCGGTATTCAGCCTAAACACGCAGAAAAATTACTAGATATTCTAGATAGACTTGATGCATCTTCTCAAGTCGAGGACATGAGATACCCAGGTTCTAGGCTTCATCAGTTAACAGGTGATCGAAAAGGTGAATGGTCAGTAACAGTATCTGGAAATTGGCGTGTAACCTTTCAATTTGAAGATGGTGATGCTTACGTTGTTGATTACGAAGATTATCATTAGGGGAAGATAAAATGATAACTACAAGAAGACCGAGACACCCTGGGGCATTGATTAAACGTCAATATTTAGAACCTTTAGGGATGACTATCACTGAGCTTGCTAATGTTTTAGATGTCTCACGTAAAACTGTTTCTGAAATTGTTAATGAGCAAGCTGGAGTTTCTCCACTTATGGCTATTCGTCTAGCAAAAGCTTTTCAAACGAGTCCAGAACTTTGGTTAAATCTTCAGCAAAAATATGACCTTTGGAATGCTGTACAAGAATCAGAAAGTTTGAAAAATATATCTCCTATCAATTTACAACTTTGTTAACTTGCCATCTACTTACAAGATTCCCCAACGTTCTACACTCAATTAAAGCCCCATTCCCCCACAACCCGAATTCTCACCCCGTAGCGCGTCTATAGCTGTGGGGTTTTGTTTTAGGTGGGTGAGTGCGATCGCAGAAAGAAGTGAATAAAGTTAAGTTGTGTGTAAAAATACGTAATAAAAATTTTTAAAGTAAAAAAAAGACATATCAATTTTGCGTGGCTCCCCCCCGATTTTTGCATTTTTGGGGGGAGCTGGGGAGAGGTTATGCCTTAGGATTTGTTAACCGACACCCTCAAACACAGAAAGAAAAGTCTGCACTCTTTCAATAATTTCAGCTTTCTGTTCTTCTAATTTAAATTTAACTTATGCTTCAGTTAAATTTAACCATGTAAAGAATTATGTAAACTTCTATTTATTTTTTTTTGCAAATAAATACGAATGATAATCTGCTATCAGGTGTAAAACCCGTAGGATTAAGCCAGTGGCAACGTGATAATTTTTATTTGTACGGTGTTGTGGAACCTTTAAGTGGATATAGCTTTTTCTACGAGTTCTCCCACCTCGATGGTGACTGTTTTCAACGTTTTTTAGATTTGTTGTCTGCCGAGCTTGGAGACGACACTGCGGTTGTCCAGTTTGACCAAGGGTCATTTCACACAGTTAAAACCCTCGATTCTCCAGAAAATATTATCCCCATTTTTCAACCACCCCACTCTCCAGAACTTAATCCTATTGAGCGGTTTTGGGAGAACTAGAGCGCTACAGTCACCAAAGTCCGCAACACCAAGTAACTGTCCCAGCATTCTTCATGGGAAAATACCCAGTAACCCAAGCACAGTGGCAAGCAGTAGCCTCTTTACCCCAGGTAAACAAAAAACTCGACCCTGACCCATCTCATTTTGAAGGTGCAAATCGTCCTGTAGAGACAGTTTCTTGGTACGATGCAGTTGAGTTTTGCGATCGCCTCTCCCAAGTCCTTATTTTCTAAGCACTAAAGTGCTTACTACAAAGCCTGAAAACCAACTTAACAAAGTACTAGGTGGATGGATTAAAAAACAAAGAGAGAGGGAAAAGTAAGTTGATTTAACATTAAATATAATGAAGCATTACGGCAACCTTTACCCTCAAATTATCAAATTTGAAAATATACTTCTAGCATCTCCTCAGGCACAAAAAGGCAAGCGATTTCGGGATAATATTCTAGAGTTTAATTATAATTTAGAAACCGAATTAATTAGATTATAGCAAAAGTTAACGGATAAAAGTTATCAGCTAGGAGCTTACCGAACTTTTCACCTGATAAATCCTAAAAGTCACCTAATTTCAGCCGCACCCATCGTGATAGAGTTGTTTATCATGCCCTGTGCAATATAATAGTACCAATTTTTGAGACAACTTTCATTGCTGACTCCTACGCTAATCGAATTGGTTTTGGAATGCATCGAGCATTAAAAAAATTTACTCATTTTGCTCGTTACAGCCGCTATGTACTTCAGTGTGATATCAGAAAATATTTTCCTACTATTGACCATACAATTTTAAAAGAATTGATACGCCGTAAAATAAAATGCCCCGATACATTGTGGTTAATTGATACTCTAATACAGAACAGTAACGAACAAGAAATAGTAATTGATTCCTGGGGATGATTTACTTACTCCTGTAACTCGTAGGAGAGGTTTACCAATCGTAAATTTAACAAGTCAGTTTTTTGCGAATATTTATTTAAATAGCTTTGACCATTTTGTAAAATAACATCTAAAGATATTCAAATATGTCCGTTATGTTGATGACTTTGCTTTATTTAGTGATGACCGAGAATTGTTAGCAGATGCCAGACTAGAAATAGAAGCATATTTAGCTCAATTGAGGCTCAAAATTCACCCGATTAAAAGCCAACATTATGTACACCACAGTTAACAAAGACAGCGTTATCAACAACTACGCTGCTGAACCCCAGTTTTACTACGCTGAGTATTCCTCACCAGAGCAACAAAATCGTTACAAGTTTCAAGCTGCTGTTGCCACCTTGCTAGTAACTGCTATTGTTTTGGTTGCCTTTGGTGTTAGCTAAGATTTTTGGATGGTGACAAGCGGTGAAGTAATACCCAAGATTAATTCACAACGCTGGCGATGCCTGCGGCGGTTCGCCGAGCGACCATCGCAAAGCGCCGACAATCACGGTTCGCCATCTGGTACAAACACTGTAACCCCTATTTTTCCGTTCCGTCTTTTTTCTAACCGCCTATAAAATGAGCGAACCAGGAGTGATCAACGCTTGAAATTGTTCATCTGAACGAATATTATCAAAATCTGAGTCAGTTTTCGCCATATCTTGGTATTGGTTAGGACTCATATTGATAGCTTGTTGTAGGTTAAAGATTGCTTGCTTTATATTAAGCAATTGGGCATAACAGCAAGCCTTACCATAAAAAGTCGTGGAGTCGTCTGGACGGATTTCGTTACATTTATCATAGCTGGCGATCGCCTCTTGATAGCGTTTGAGAGTTAACAGTGTACTGGCTCGGTTATACCAAGCTTGAGGTAAATCTCTTTGAAATTCAAGGGATCGGTCGAAGCTAGCGAGCGCATCTTCAAAACGCCCTAAATCCATTAAGGCAATACCCCGGTTACACCAAGCTTGGGGAAAATCATGCTGGAATTCAATCGCGCGCTCGTTGGAAGTGATCGCCTCTTCAAAGCGTTCCAATGTCAACAACACAATACCTCGGTTATACCAAGCACGAGAGTTATCTCTTTGAAATTCAATCGCTTAGTCAGAAAGAAGCGGGTGCAACTCCCGTCAAGGCTTCCAAATGTGTCCAGGTCGCCTAATGGTAGGGTGTTGGTCTGCAAAACCGACTGTGCGAGTTCAATTCTCGCCCTGGACTCCAAACGTTGCAGTGTAGCGATTTACGGCAAAGCCCCAAGCTCATAACTTGGTATATGCGAGTTCGACTCTCGCCACTGCTACCAAATGCAGGGATGGTGTAACGGCAACATCACAGTCTCCAAAACTGTTGTTCTAGGTTCAAAACAAGCGTCTCTGCGTTTGTGGTGCCGTAGGCAAATTGGTAAAGCCACAGGTCTTTCAATCCTGGGGAAAGCGGATTCAACTCCCGTCGGCACTGCCTCATGGGTCGGCTCACCTATTAGTGTAGGTAACGGTCTGTAAAACCGTCGCGATCGCATTGCTGCTTCAAATCCTACCCGGTCCATTATGGAGAGATCGCCCGCCATTGGCAAGGCAAGCTGTTTGCTAAACAGTCATGGAATGACCACTTACTGACCTGGAAGAAACAGATGGAGTTGTGCGGCTTTTAGCTGTCAAACTGAAGACTTCAGCGTTAAAAGTACCACCACTGCTACATCACATCGAAAATCAACAACGGGGTAGAACTGCTGCCAATAACGTTATTGGCAATGATGTAATTGATGTGGTGCAAGTGTAATCCTTATCCGACTGGTTCCAGTAATCACTGCTTTATTTCACTGGAACAAATAGATGAAGCACTTGATAATTTGCCAACTCCAATCAGGGGTCAGCAATACTATTTATTGTTTGTAGATGTTGAAAGCTTAGATATTTCAGAACTTCTGCATCCCAGATTGAAACTACTGGGATACGATTTATCAGATCTGACTCTGACATCATCATTATTAAACTGTGGGCGATGGATAGCAGTATTAGCCCCAATTGCTCAAAGAGTAAATCAATATGGACTTTTGAATTTAGAAGATGCTTTGAAAGCTCAAGCTCTACTCCCAGAAGCTTGGAATTATTCCCACCATGGCGATGTGACAATTTGGGCTTTGATTGAAGTGGATTGAGATTCAAGTCAAATTCATTACAGCCATCTTACAAGAAAACAGCAGTATTTGCTACCAGACACTTGTAAAATCTGCCAGAACTTCACCAGACAACTCGTAATTGTCCGGTAGACACTGCTCGACTGTCCCGCAGACAATGGTAAAAAAGTAACCAAATATTTTGATACCAATAGCAGACAGTATGCAAAACCAAAGCGGAAATCTGGCAGACAGTAGCCCAGACAATGCCCTACAATCGGCAGACGACACACCAGACATAACCCTACAGTCGGCAGACAGTAGACCAGACAGTAATATCTGTCCGGCAGACAGTATGGCACACGACAGACAAAATAGTGATTTTTTTTCTAAAATTTCCATATTAGAATTACAAAAAAAATATAATATTGGGCGTGACTCGTTGTATAGTCGGATGCGCTACCTACAGATAACGACATACAAGGTGAAGGGAAAGGCGTATCTGGATGCCGGACAAGTTCTTCAGATGGACGCACTACACGACCACATCCAGGCGACCGGAAAAATGGAAGGCTACCCGATACCAGAGCCATCAAGGCCAGTTGAGGAGCAACCAATACAATCGACAACAATACAACGGCAGCAGCCGACAGCAGCGATAACTATTTCACAAGTGTCAGCAGCAGACCAGCCACCACTACTGTCTGGTAATCAACTACAGCAATTAAATTCCGTTGAAGCAAGACAACACGATAATTCGGAGATAGAAGCGATCGCATCGTTGGTCAGAAATGCTCAGAGTCAGGCGACTGGGTTGTTGATTGCCGAAAATATGTTGGCACAGCAGTTTATTCAAAATCCGGAACAATTACCAGAGGAATTACGCACCAAGATTCAGCAGTCAGCTGCTATGCCAGAAGTTGACCCTTTAGAATACGCCAACGCGCTGGTGAGCTTTGCCAACAAAAGCGCGGCGGCGATTGGTTCTGGGGCAGTAGTCTAAGATTTTTGGGGATGGTGGCAACTGGCACAATTGTGGCAATCAATGGACTTAATCCCTTTTCGCTACTGGCAATGGCGATTAGTGGAGCGTTGGCGTTTGTCCCTAAATCTTTCTTCTTTGAATGGAACTCAAGACCCACAACTCACAACTGACGACATACCAACGCCAGGAGAGTTCCGCATTTACCAGACAAGCTGAACTCAATCGGACTACAGCATCTTTGTTGGCTAATGGTGCAATCCTCATCGCCGGCGAAGATGGTAGTGGTAAATCTGTGTTGGCTAACGCGGTGGTGGAGAAGTTACAGACTGACGGGTTCTATGTTGATATACCAACCTGATGGTTTTTTGCTAACACTATAAGTTATTGGGATTTTGTGTTGTCAGTTTAAATTCGGCAAGCGGAAATCATGTTACCCTTCTACCTTACTCTTCAGTTCCCTTGTGAGCCATCTTTGTGATTGATATCATATTTTTGAAGCTGTTGTGGAATTACTTGAACTTTGGTTCTTACTGTTTTATTCGACTGACAACTGTTCCGATATCTTCTTATAAGTAGGAAGGCACAATTAAATATAAGATAAAACCTCACCCTCAATCCCTCTCCGTGAGTTCGGAGAGGGAAGCCGGAGGCAGAGTAAGGTTTTATATTTAATTTGACCCACTTACTTACTCTTTTAGCATTTCATCAGTCAGTGCCTGTGGACTAATAATCCTAGCATTTGCTCCATATTTTAAGATGCGTTGTCGAAACCAAAACCAATAATCTATAGTCGCTTCAATCTCACGAAATTTTCCTTCCGGGTCGCTGTAAATAACCACTTCATCTTTACGCCGAGGTTTGTAGTTAGCTAATTGTCCACTTGTGCGATAACGTACTTTCAATGTAGGAAAGTCGCAGGATACCCAAGGAGTATCGGATGCAGCACCCACACTGAGAATCCTATCGAGTCGAAAAATATGGTTTTGGTCGATGTTATACCAATGGTCAAACCGCCAAGAACGCCAGTCGGGGATAAAAGCGAATAGGTAGAGAAGACCATCATGCAATCGCAGTTCTGAACGATCAATATCCTTAATTTGTGCTTCTGCTCCTGGTTTGCTCTGATAGCGGATAGTATAACGGCATTGTTGCACAAAGCGTTCTTGAAGTTGGCGGACGATCACATTTAAATTGCGATCGCTATAGTCAACGGGAGGACTAAAATCGACTTTAATAAACTCTGGAATGTCCGATTCTGTGAGATGGCCAATGCGTTGAATTTGGCTTGCGTGTGCAGAAAAACCCATATCAGCAAGGAAATACGCGGCTAATGCAAGAGCTTCTCGCTGTTCGGTTGAGAGAAGAACAGGGAAATTAGACTCGACTAGCTTGTAGGGGCTGTGAGTACTGCTTTTAATTTCGATACCGCACTCTCTAAGTCTGCGAATCGTGCGAGTGAGTTTTTGCTTGACATCAATATTGTCAGCAGATTTACCATGCCGTTCTAGAAAGATTGAGAGTAAATCTGCTAATTCTTCGCGTCGCCGTGGTTTTTCAGCCAGAAGTCTGAGGATTTCTAGAGTAAAGGCTATTTGGTTATAGCTTGCATCCACTTTGGGCGGCATAGCTTGAAGATATTTTCTAATTGCTTACAGCATTAGTATGACCGGAATTTTAATTATAGTCAAAAATTGATTACAAGTTTTACAAAACTGGTATTAGAGTGGGTGCAATGGAAATACACATAAGTGATGAAGCTTTTTTTACAACCTCTTTACTCTCAACTCAACCCAGGAGTTGAGAACTGTCCCCTTGGGTGTACCTCTAAATGTATTATCAGTTCAAAGGCTCCTAATCTCCAACCACCTTCGGGGTGTGCTTGTCCTTTATCATCGCATCAAGCGAAGACTTATGGAGAAATTATACATGGAGATGCAGATATTATCTGCAATCAATCTGCGACAGGTGATGGTAAGTCACTAGCTGCAAATTTACCAGGACTGATCGATCCTGATTTTCGCATTATGGGCTTGTATCCCACAATTGAGCTAGTAGAAGATCAGGCTGAACAACAAAAAAAATATAACGAGCTGTTTGGTTTAGATGCTTCTCAACGAGTAGACCGTTTATATGGTGCGGAATTAAGCAGACGGGTTAGACAAGCAGATAAAAGTAACAAGTTTCAAGAACTGTTGCTAGCAATTCAACAAAAGCCAGTTCTGCTGACCAACCCCGATATTTTCCATTACATTAGTCACTATCAGTACCACGACCCAGCTTATGGTAGCGATTTGCTACCGTTGGTATTGGCAGAATGGCCAGATTTGTGGGTGTTTGATGAATTTCATATTTTTGGTAGCCATCAAGAAACTGCTGCTTTAAATAGTTTGGCTTTTATCCGTCGCAGTCAGGAAAATCAATCTCGTCCCAGACGGTTTTTGTTTACTTCAGCAACGCCCAAACCCGATTTTATTGAACAGTTACGCAATGCAGATTTTAAAGTTACTCCAGTTGAGGGAGTGTATGTAAATGAGGAAACCCCTGGTTTCCGACAGATTCTGCAACCTGTGGAACTAGAGTTTGTGGAATTAGCAAAAGATGCAGACACGCAGACATGGTTAAGAGAAATGATTCCCAGCATTCAGAAAATTCTGAATGCGGAGTCAAAAGCGAGAGGATTGATTATTGTCAATTCGGTAGCGAAAGCTGGTCAGGTGACTCGTTTACTGCAAGCTTTATTACCAGGGGTTAAAGTTCAAGAAATTAGCGGACGTATTGATCGCCAACAAAGATTGGAGGTGCAAAGCGACTTGAAAAATGCTGAACAACCAGTTCTGGTTGTGGGTACGTCTGCTGTTGATGTTGGTGTTGATTTTAAGATTCATCTTTTGATTTTTGAAAGCAGTGACTCTGCGACGGTGACGCAGCGTTTAGGACGTTTAGGTAGACATTCTGGTTTTAATACCTACACAGCATTTATTTTGATCCCAGGTCACACTCCTTGGGTTATGGGAAGCTTGAAAAAAAACCTTACGCCCAATCAAACAGTAACGCGAGATATTTTGGTTTCGGCGATCGCTGATGCATTTAACCCACCCAAGGAATTTGAAAAATATCGTCAGCGTTGGGGTGCATTGCAAGCACAGGGAATGTTTTGGCGAATGACTCAGGAGAATGCAAAAGTGAGTCAATTAGTACGCCAACGCATGAGCGAAGATTTACAGCGTGTATATCCCCAAAGTATTGAATCAGTACGAGGTTACTGGTATAAAAAACAGAAAACAGATGTTGAAAAAGCCATCCAAAAAGAACTTTTACGTTTTAGAGGAGGTTCAACACTGCAAGCAGCAGTTTGGGATAGCAATAATTTTTACACTTATGACTTACTGCGATTACTACCTTATGCGCGAGTGGACATTCTTGACCGCGAAGCGTTCTTAAATGCAGCTAAGAAGTTAGGACGAGACGAAGAAGAATTCCCAAAGGATTTTATTAGTGTTTACCTTCGGATTGAGAAATGGGTTGATGAGCGAATTAATAATATTAGCTTACAATGCAATCGCCAGAGCCATGAATTATCAATTGGGGAGCTTTGCTTAGTAGATAAATTAAGCTTAATTGGACATCCTCAATCTCATGTGATTACTTGCTTACAGCAAAAGAAAATACTGAGTTTTTTAATACCAGTGAATAAAAATAAGCTAAGTAGTCATTGGGAAGTAAGCAGTACCCTTAACCTCAACCCTTTATTTGGTTTGTATCGGTTAATTGATGCTGGTGAGCAAGCTTATGCCTGTGCATTTAATCAGGATGCTTTACTTTTAGAAGCTTTCAAGTGGCATTTGAGAAAATTTACTAGTACGCAATTTGAATCTTCCATCTTTTGATTTGTAATTATTGAATAATTATGTCTAGCCTTCTCCAAACACTACTAATCGAAACTCTTCCAGTAGATACAGATCCTATTCTGTGTTTATATATTGATAAGTTAGTACCATATTTAGAACAAGAGTTCTCTTTAATTTCAGCTTTAGGCGGTTCTTACAAAGCTCACTATCAAACGTTATCTCAGCGTAGTGACAGTTATGCTCAAGAAAAAGCACAAAAGTGGTCAAGCCGTGCAGATCAAAATTTATTTGTTCACGTTTTAAATGGCTTATTAACAGCTTGGAATATCAGCAAACACTTACATCAGCCTCTATCAGATATTGAAAAATATATACTGTGTTTAGGATTAACGTTACACGATTACAACAAGTATTGTAATGGTCAAGGAGAAGAAACACCAAAAAACTGGGAAGTTGAAGAAATTATTAATATCTGCCGCAAGTTAGGAGAGAAACTCAACTTTGGATTATTTTGGTCGCAATGGCAGGAATATTTACCAGAAATTGCTTACTTAGCACAAAATACTCAGAACAAAGTTGGCACAAATATTTACCCTGCAAACTGGCCCGTTCCTAAAATTAAAGACCGCCGCCGTTTAGAAATCCCTCTGCGCCGTCTAGTTGCTTTTGGTGATATTGCAGTGCATTTTAGTGATCCAGCAGATATTGATACTCAAACTGGAGGGCAGAGACTAAGAGAGCAACTACGATTTTTGAACATTAGTAAAGAATTGGCTTATCATCGTTTGCGAGATACTGTAGGTATCCTAAGCAATGGTATCCATAATGCCACAATTAAATTTGCTAAAGGATTGAATTGGGAACCAATTTTATTCTTTGCTCAAGGTGTAATTTATCTGACACCGGCAAATAGTGAAACTCCAGATATCAATGAATTACAAAGATTTATTTGGGAACAAATAAGTGGAGTTTTGGGAAGTAAAATGCTAGGTGGAGATATTGGCTTTAAGCGAGATGGCAAGGGATTAAAAGTAGCACCTCAAACTTTAGAGTTATTTCCTCCATCTGAATTAATACCTAAATTACCACGAGTAATTGAAGTAAAAGTAGCAAATATTAAAGACCCTGCTACTCCTAAACGTTTAGAGAAATTGTCTTTAACTGAAACTGAGCGACAATTTCTCAATACAGGTGCAGATATCCGTGCAGATAGAATTGCTGAATTTATTTTTCTGATTCAGAAAGAATTTTTTAGTGATTCTCCAGAGTATATAAATTGGATGCTCATCACTTTAGGGATTCAAGACAAAGTATCTCTAGAAGAAACTCAGTTCCAATCAGGGGGTGTCAATTATGGTTGGTATCATGCAGCAGCATATTATGTTGCTACTCACGCAACTTTAAAGCTAGAAGATATCTCAGAACGCATGGAGATATGGGCGGAAGATATGGCTAAGTGGGGATCTGAAAATAACTTATTAGCGTCATATTCTAGCCCTATACGCGATATTTTCTATACTTACTTAATTCAATATTTAGAAGTTAAAGGATGGGAAGGTAATCATCGTTCCTTTGAGACAGAGCTTACAGTTTATACTGACGTTAAAACAAAGGCGGGAAAACAACCTATTTGCTCATTAAGTTCAGGAGAGTTTGCATCTGAAGATCAGATGGATTCAGTTGTTTTATTTAAACCACAGCAGTATAGCAATAAAAATTCTTTGGGAGGCAGACAAATCAAACGTGGCATTTCCAAAATCTGGGCTTTGGAGATGTTGCTGCGGCAAGCTTTTTGGTCAGTACCAGCAGGAAAGCTAGAAGAACAACAACCGATATTTTTATATATTTTTCCAGCTTATGTTTATTCTCCGCAAACTGCTGCTGCTATCAAACTATTAGTTAACAATATGAAGCAAATAAATCTTTGGGATGTCCGCAAGCAATGGTTAGGGGCAGAGATGAATATGAGCGCTTTACGATCCGTTACTTGGTTAAATGATAAAGCAAAATTAGGGCGTTTTCAAAATGATAAATACAATAAAGAAGATTTGCCCTTTATGGCAATGAGCTATACAACAACCAGAGGTAAAACGCTTACTGACGCATGGGTACAACCAGCTTTTCTTGCTTTATCGCTTCCTATATTACTAGGAGTAAAAGTAGTAGCTACTAGTAGTTCTGTTCCATTTTACAACAGCGATAGTGATTTCCGAGAGTCTGTCATCCTTGATGCGCCTGCATCATTTTGGAATTTACTCGGATTGCCTAATTCATTGCGGATTCAGGATTTTGAAAATGCAATTCAGCGGCTTCTATTTGCTTATAGCCTGCATCTAGATACTCGTAGTTCTCCACCAGATGCCAAGTGGCGAGATTTGATTAAAACAGTTCGTGAGGTAGCAACAAATGTACTTAACATTTTTTCTTTAGCAACAGAAGGATTACGACGTGATAAACGAGATATACCTAGCCAAGAAGAAGTTAAACGTTATTGGCGATATGCCCAGTTTTGGGTGAAACAAGATGTTTCAGAAACAAATAAAGGAGTTTATCTAATGAAATTAATTGAAAAATTAGTTCAACAGTACCGTGTATTTTACCAGGCGAACTTAGGAGAATCTAGCCACACAATTTTACTACCAATTTCTAAAGCTTTGGAAATGATTTTGTCAGTTCCTCAGCAAGTAGATGTAGATGATTTAATTTTTCAAGCTTCTGGACAGCTTCAGGATGCATTAGAACGTCAAGAAGTTTATAAACGTCCTTTAATAATGGATAAATCAATAGATAAGACTATACGGCAGGAACGTGAACTAATTGCAATCCATGCATTTATGACAACCTGTGTACGTGAACTATTTCTTGACCTTTATAAAGGTGATCGTGCTTTATTGCAAGAAAATCGCAACCGAATTAAATCGGGTGCAGAGTTTGCCTATCGTTGGTTAGCTTTGCAAGAAAAATCTGTGAAATCATCCTAAATTTCTATCTTTCATTCCCCTTACTAAATTCTCAGGAGCAAAATCATGAGTATTCTCAAAACTCTAAAACCCCAATTCCAATCTGCGTTTCCTCGCTTGGCATCTGGAAAATATATACACTTTATCCTGCTGCGTCATAGTCAATCATTCCCGGTATTCCAAACTGATGGAATTCTCAATACTGCACGAACACAGGCGGGTTTAGGAATGACTGATGAAAGTAAAAAACAAATCAGCCGTTTGGTAATGTTCAAGCGCAAACAAACTACCCCCGAACGACTTGCTGGACGCGAACTACTTCGTGGTTTAAACCTCACTAGCGCAGACGAAACTAATAAAGATAAATACTGCGAATATAACGGCGAGAAATCTTGCAAAAAATGCCCTGATTGTATTATCTATGGATTTGCGATCGGTGATAGTGGGTCAGAACGTTCCAAAGTATACTCAGACTCTGCTTTTTCTCTAAGTGCTTACGAACAATCACACCGCAGCTTTACCTTCAATGCCCCTTTTGAAGGGGGAACAATGAGCGAAGCAGGGGAAATGCGTAGCAGTATTAATGAATTAGACCATGTTATTCCAGAAGTAACATTTCCCACAGTCGAGACCCTACGCGACCCTACTTATGAAGGCTTTATTTATGTTCTAGGTAATTTGCTGCGTACTAAACGGTATGGCGCACAGGAATCACGGACAGGGACGATGAAAAACTATATTGCAGGGATTGCATTTTGTGATGGTGAAGTTTTTAGCAACTTGCATTATACACAGGCACTTTATGATGCCTTGAAGGGTGATGTTGACACTCCTATTGGCGACATTTTACAGCAAGTAGAAACAGTGGCAAATAGTTTACTAAATGATGAACCTGTACGCAAAACAAAGCTGATTTTTGGTTCGGAATTAGAAGAACTGCTGAATGAAGTCGGGACACTGTATCAAGATGAAGCTTATTTAGTAGAAACTATGAATACACTCTACGGACAAAGTAAAGCCTATGCAGAATCCTTTGGAGCGTTGAAAAAGAAAGGTAAAAAGGATTAATTGCTATTTCTGATTGTTAGGGTGGATAACCTACCTTAACCTACATTTTCAATGTAATCACAGGATTTTGCTATGGCTTTGTATCATTGCACCTTAACACTACACGATAATGTTTTTTTCGCTACACGAGAGATGGGAATTCTCTATGAGACTGAGAAATATTTACATAATTGGGCGCTAAGTTTTGCACTTTTTGCAATTCACTATATTCCCCAACCATATAGGCTGCAAGGGGAGCTAGCACAAAAACCGACGTATTTAGATGCAAGTGGTGAACAAAATCTTCTTCATCTAAATCAAGCGGGTATTTATGTATTTCCTGCCCAACCTATCAATTGGTCATATCAAATTAATACCTTTAAAGCTGCTCAAGTTGGCTATTATGGAAAGTCAAAACAGTTCGGGGATAAAGGTGCAGATAAAAATTACCCAATTAATTACGGTCGAGCTAAAGAATTAGCTGTTGGGAGCCAATATCGTACTTATATGATTGCTCCAGAAACTATCACAATACCACGTTGGATACGTTTAGGAAAATGGGCATCAAAAATTAGAGTAGAAACGGTAAGAATTCCAGATAAGCTCATGCAATCTAAATCTGGTGATTACACCTGTTTGCATCCTTTAAACCCTTTAGATTTGCCAATTAATACTCAGATATTACTCTATAACCGGATTGTAATGCCTCCTGTAAGTTTGGTAAGTCAAGCACAGTTACGCGGTGAGTATTTAGTAGCTAAGAAAAGCGATGAAGCTAAAAAAAATGACTGGCAGGCTTTTAAAGCCCTACTAACTGTAGAACAATATCAACAAGTTCCAGATGAGATTTATTTACCAACAGGAGTATTTTATGGAGCAGGAAATCTCGTTGCAACTGCATAAATGTTCTACATTACATTCAATCGTTATCGAACTTGCCGCTGCGGATGTGGGAAACATACCACCTACTTTATCTCGTGGATTGCACGCATTAGTACTTAAATGGTTCGCTGCTGCAAACCCATCTGTTGCCGAAACTATCCATGTTAGTCAAAATTCACCATTGGCTATTTCGGGCTTATTGGGAAACCGTCGTCAGGGTGGGGTGCGTGTAGGAGACTATTTTTATTTTCGGATTTGTCTATTGGATGGAAGTTTAGTTGAGCCTTTGATGCGTGGGTTTGAACAGTCAGAAACCCAATCTTTAGTGCTGGCTGATTTTCCATTTGTACTACGGAATATGTACGCATTGCCGGGAACGCATCAATTAGCAGGTGCGGCTGATTATGCATTACTGTCACACCCAATGCAAGTTTTGACCGATATTGAAATGCATTTTCTCTCTCCTACTAGCTTCAAGCAAAATCAAGGTGTACAGACCTTTCCATTACCTGAATTGGTATTTAACTCGCTGCATCGGCGGTGGAATATTTTTGCACCAGAACAATATCATCTCGCGACTTGTGATTGGAATGCTTTAGTTACAGCTTACGACCTCAAAACCTATGCACTCAAAATGGAAGGAGGTACGGAAATTGGGGCGCAGGGTTGGGTTTGCTACAGATTTAATAGCCCTGAAACGGCTCGGATTGCAACTGTTTTGGCAAATTTTGCCTTCTTCGCTGGTGTAGGACGTAAAATCGCTATGGGAATGGGACAGACACAACTCGCTTTGCAAATAAACGTAGCGCAAAAGCCATCCAATCTGAAGAAGTCTAAAACTCATAAGTAGGAAGGCACAATTAAATATAAGATAAAACCTCACCCTCAATCCCTCTCCGTGAGTTCGGAGAGGGAAGCCGGAGGCAGAGTAAGGTTTTATATTTAATTTGACCCACTTACTTAACCCTTCATCAGTTCGTAGTTAAAAATTTGTATTTTCTAACAAACCATGAACGAACAATACTATCTTCCCTTAGCTTATTTAAATGCTTGGGAATATTGCCCTCGTCGTTTCTTTCTGGAATATGAACTTGGGGAAAATGCGGTTAACGAACACATTATCATTGGTCGTCATCTGCATCGCAATGTTGATGATGAAGGCAAGAAGGTTGAAGGTGATAAGGTAATTTATCGACATCAGTGGGTATGGAGCGATCGCCTTCTGATTAATGGAATTATCGATGCCGTGGAAGAAAAAGATAACCAGTTAATCCCTTTGGAGTTTAAAAAAGGGCGTATGGCGAACCACAAGAGCGATCATTTTCAACTGTGCGGTGCGGCTTTGTGTCTCGAAGAACGCACGGGAGGCTCTATTCCTTACGGAGAAATTTTCTACTACGCCAACCGTCGCCGCGAAAAGGTAGATTTTACATCCACACTCCGAAAAGCTACAGAACAAGCAATTTCAGCAGCACGGGTTGCAGTTGGAAGGACAATGCCACCACCAATTGACCACCCTAAAAAGTGTCAAGATTGCAGTTTGCAGAAAATTTGCTTACCAAAAGAAATTAAAAAATTACGCCTTGAGGTCTAAAAGATGTCTGTTCTTTATGTAACTCAACCTGATGCTGTTTTGAGTAAAGTTGCTGAAGCTTTTAAAGTAGCGTTAAAACAAGAAGATGGCGGCTGGGAGAAAAAATCGGTTCCTGCCCAAACTGTCGAACAAGTTGTATTGATGGGGAACCCCCAGATTACTGGCGATGCTCTAGTCTATGCTTTGGAGCTAGGAATGCCAGTACATTACCTTTCTTGTTTTGGTAAATATTTAGGTTCGGCGCTTCCTGGATACTCCCGTAACGGTCAGTTGCGGCTGTCCCAGTATGCTGCTTATTGCAACGAAGCTCATCGTTTGGAGATTGTCAAAACAATTGTTACTGGTAAAATCCACAATCAACATACTGTTTTGTACCGCCACGACCAAAAAGATAATCCGTTGAAGTCTCGCAAACAGCTAGTTAAAGAGAAAACAAGTCTTGATGAAGTACGTGGTGTTGAAGGGTTAGCTGCACGAGAATATTTTGCTGCTTGGTCGGTAATGCTTGAAGAACAATGGTGTTTTAACGGAAGAAATCGCCGTCCTCCTACAGATGCAGTAAATGCATTATTGGGGTTTGCCTATGGACTTTTACAAGTCCAGGTAACAGCTGCGGTACATATAGCTGGTTTAGATCCTTACATTGGTTATTTGCATGAAGTGACTAGAGGACAACCTGCGATGGTTTTAGATTTAATGGAAGAATTTCGTCCATTGGTTGCGGATAATTTGATACTTTCGGTTATCACTCATAAAGAAATCAAACCCAACGATTTTACTGATAATTTGGGTGCATATCGGCTTTCCGAATCTGGACGTAAACAATTTTTACAGGCATGGGAACGCAAAATGAACGATGAGTTCAAGCATCCTTCTTTTGGCTATCGTTGCAGTTATCGTCGTGCAATCGAATTGCAAGCACGTTTATTGAGCCGACATTTACAGGAGGGCGTTCCTTATAAAGCCCTAACTCTGCGATGACTACTTTGTTCTACCTCATAATTTACGATTTGCCAGATAGTAAAAATGCGAACAAGCGGCGAACAAAACTACATAAAATGCTCTCTGGCTATGGAACTTGGACACAGTACAGTGTGTTTGAATGTTTTTTGAATGCTGTCCAGTTTGCTAAACTAAAGACGCAGGTTGAGAATTTGATTAAACCAGCTGAAGATTCAGTACGTATTTATGTTTTGGACGCTGGATCTGTACGTAAGACTATTACTTATGGTTCCGAGCAACCTCGACAGCAAGATACGATCATACTATGATACTAATAAGATTTTTTGGCAGGGCAAAGCACGGGCGAAAACCCCCCACCTCCCGCCAAATCGCCAGAACCTTGACAAGTCAATAGTTTCATAGCTTTAAGTTTAATCTACAACCTGTCAACGAATGCCGCAAACGGACTTTTGAAGTAGACCTGCCAAAAATCCTGGCAGGAGTAGCTCTCTGATTCATTTGTGACTCGCGGACTTTCAAATAAATGAAACCCGTTCGCGGGATTGAAACAACTGAACGCTGCGTTGTCAGCTATTGCAGAAGCTTTCAAATAAATGAAACCCGTTCGCGGGATTGAAACATAATACTTTGACTGTTAGCACCCGTAATAGTATTACTTTCAAATAAATGAAACCCGTTCGCGGGATTGAAACGCGCATCAGATTACGTGAGTGATACCAGTACCGGAGCTTTCAAATAAATGAAACCCGTTCGCGGGATTGAAACACACAATGACCGACGCAACATTGAATAACTACCCCTTTCAAATAAATGAAACCCGTTCGCGGGATTGAAACAACGGGTTAAACAACGGTGGTCGGTCGAAGAGGGTCTTTCAAATAAATGAAACCCGTTCGCGGGATTGAAACCAACGCCAAAGGGCACGACTTAAGGCAGGAGATACCCTTTCAAATAAATGAAACCCGTTCGCGGGATTGAAACGATTCTTCATTGTGCAATAATTTATCTTTTATTATATTCTTTCAAATAAATGAAACCCGTTCGCGGGATTGAAACCTACCTGTAGCACAATCTGGATCTTGAAAAGGCACACTTTCAAATAAATGAAACCCGTTCGCGGGATTGAAACTTGGCAGGTATCAAGCCCCTGCTACCGCATCGTCAGCTTTCAAATAAATGAAACCCGTTCGCGGGATTGAAACAATGCGGGAGAGCGATCGCCCCCAAAGTTTACCTTTCAAATAAATGAAACCCGTTCGCGGGATTGAAACCGCAAAGCGCCACCGAAGGTACAAATGCCAAGAACTTTCAAATAAATGAAACCCGTTCGCGGGATTGAAACAACTCCCTTTTTTCTAAGGGTTCCACCATTTTTACCACTTTCAAATAAATGAAACCCGTTCGCGGGATTGAAACCAAGTATGCAGACATCTTCACCAGCAATTCCTCTGAGCTTTCAAATAAATGAAACCCGTTCGCGGGATTGAAACGATTTTGTATTTGCATTACGGGCTATAAAGCGAACTTTCAAATAAATGAAACCCGTTCGCGGGATTGAAACTCTTGCTATTCGCTCCTCAATAACAGCCTTAATCTTTCAAATAAATGAAACCCGTTCGCGGGATTGAAACATTCCCAGTAATCACCGGGGTCAAGCCTTGTTAAATACTTTCAAATAAATGAAACCCGTTCGCGGGATTGAAACAATTCAACTAATAAGAGAAAATGAAAAAATACCTGAACTTTCAAATAAATGAAACCCGTTCGCGGGATTGAAACTCCTAGATTATTAGAGAGGACAGAGAGGGCAGCTTGACTTTCAAATAAATGAAACCCGTTCGCGGGATTGAAACAAGTAATAATAGTATTCAGTTTAATGGGATTCTCTTGCTTTCAAATAAATGAAACCCGTTCGCGGGATTGAAACAGCTGTCTTTTTCTTAGGCATAAAATTAGGCTGAGCTTTCAAATAAATGAAACCCGTTCGCGGGATTGAAACGTGGTGCTTTTTTTGGCGGCGTGTTATTACCTAATCTTTCAAATAAATGAAACCCGTTCGCGGGATTGAAACCACACTTGATTAGTAAGCTGTGCTGGGATACCAACTTTCAAATAAATGAAACCCGTTTGCGGGATTGAAAGATTGCGGGAGCATCCAGTTTTGGAAGATTTACCATTTCTGAGAAAATGTAAAGGGAAATAACCCTGTGCGATCGCTGACAATGAACCAAGAGAAACAAGAACGGATCAAAGCCTGCTTAGAAGAATTGTCAACACTGCTGTATGAAGAAGCAGATAAAAGTAAGCTGACAGAATCTCCCGCGTTCACCGGAGGCTTGCAAAGCTGAAAATCACCCCGTCTACCTAGAAGTTGACTTGCTCTTGTATGCCCCACCCGGTGAAACCATGCGAGATTTGATTTAGCTTCCCAGACTTTCTCCCCAGGGCAACAACTGCTCCCGATCAAGAAGACCCCATAGCTCCCGCCGTGGGAGTAGTACTAATACTAGTACCGCTTCGCGTAATTCGTAATTCGTAATTCGTAATTACGTTTTAGCAAGGGTTTCAGAGATTACAAATGGGTGGCTTATTTACGCCGTGCTGTACTAGTAGTCTGTCAAATTTATTTTGACGGTTAAGAGAGACGCGATAAATCGCCGTCTCTACAGGTAATTCATCCCTCAATTCTTTCTTGACAGACTACTAGTGTTTAACCAAGAGTCCGATTCCTACTACCGCAAATGCAGTTGCAGCAACTCTCTGTAACAAGTTTGGTGGGATTAGATGTTTGGCTTTATATCCGACTATTACTGCAATAGCTGTCACAGCCCAAAGCGCTAAAGTTGCGGAACAGAAGATAGTGATTGGAGCATGATATTTAGCTGCCAAAGTAGCTGTTGCCAACTGTGTTAAGTCTCCCCATTCAGCAATAAAAATAGTCATAAATGTCGATGTAACAGATTTAGAAAAACGAACTTTCTTTGCTTGCTGATCAGATTTAACATCCTCACCGCCGGATTCATTCTTGCACCACATCATGATTGCAAATACTAAAAATAGAATTCCTGCACTTATATGAATAAGCATCGGTGGTAAAAGGCTAAATAAACTACCGAATGCGACTGCAACAAGGCTCTGAATGACAAATGCGACTGCCGCGCCTGTAAAAACTGCAAGTGGATGATGAGAAGTGGCAAGTAATAAAGCTGCAAAAGCAGTTTTATCTGGTAGTTCAGCCACAAATATTAGTGCAAAAGTAGAAACAAAGAGATTTAATTCCATTGTGATATGAGCCGAGCAAGCTCCTCAGATTTATTACAACTTTCCTGAGTGAGCTTGAGCAGCACATACGTACTCCACCAAGCTCACATCAGATGTGAACTTAGTGAAAGTCTCGCTCCCAAGCATAAAGATTCGGCTCAGTTAACTGCTGAGACTCAAAAACTTGTCATCTGAACCAGGCGATGCGCCAGTATGTTGATTCAGATGTACTGACTTGATTAGCCAGCAGCTACTCCCTTTCAATCTTTATTCAGCCTACACTAAAAAAAAGGAAAAAGTCAATTGTTTTAATTAATCTGAAAAATATATCTTTTTATTCTTAGATAATTGATTATCATATTTCTTTCATTATTAAACCCACATTTCGCAGATATTGAAGCAGATTAAATAATTATGAATTGTCAGAGTAAAAAGCCCGATATGATTATCTGGCAATCATTTCAGGCTTTTTATTTGTAAAATAATAAGAGTGAAGTAGAGAAAGAGAAAAAACATGAAAGAGTCAAAAGAAGCCATGTAAATCCTAAATATAGATTATTTAGGAATAATAGATGAGATGGAGTTGGTAGAAGAAGTAAATAAAATAGTGGGAGTAAAAAGAAAAGAAAACCTAATGCCAGGACAAGTAAATAAACTTCCACCTTGATTGGAGCGGCCACTTTATCCTTTAAGTTATATGTCCTGCGGCAAGGTTATGCTTTCAAAAGCGGCAAACTTATGGTTACAGTTATAACCAATATGCGATCGCGGAAGGAACATATTGGCAACGGAATAGAAACTATTGTGCTACCGATAAATTTTGTTTGTCTTTAGTATCGCTTTTGATGCGTAATTTAAGCGATCGCTTCGGCTTCATCCCATACTCTACCGGATTATCAATGGAAAATTTACAGATAGACTTTTTCTGATCCGCACTGAAATGAACTGACTAAGGAGAACAAATATGAACATACTAAATGTTAGCTTTCTGTCTGCAATGTTGACGTGCTTGAGTTTGTCTTTTTGCCAGAGCGCTATGTCCCAGGGCTTCGGTAACGACTCCATAAATTGTCCCGATGACCGCCCGTGTTTCAACGGAGCTTATCAGTCTGGCAATAAGGTAATCTTCCAATTCACTGGCATCACAGGTTGGGACTTTTATAACGTCCGCTATAAGGTAGTGGGTGGAGAAAAACAAGTAGAGAACCGCTCTGGACGGTTTACTTTTAATAATGTTAGACCAAATCGTGTTTATAAACTCAGTGTTCAAGGTTGCAACTCACACACATTAAGGCGGTCGACTTGCTCTCCCTGGGCCGAGGAGTCCGTTACTACTAAATGAGCGATCGCTGATCTTGTAGGTTGGGATTGCCCAAATCCTTTGCCAGACATGGTAAGCTAATGTACTTTTAATTTGCATAACCAGGGCGGGCAAGATGCCTACCCCACAAGACTTTTACTTCCAGGTAATATGCAAGTTAAATGTCCAACAGCTTAGTTAGTGTATTGAATACAGGGATTTAAGCAGGATTCGGGAGTGCAATCACCCAAAGCGCCAGATCCCATTACAAACACAGTTTCATTGCTTTTGGATACTTACATCCACAGTGCCAAGTGTGCCCACCTAACCAGAGGCGACATAAATATCACACCAGGCTGAGGGTTCGAGACACCATCGCCGTCTGGTAAATCGTCAGTAAAAGTCCAGCCAGAACCACCGCAGAGTATTAGACCAGCAAAAGCAGCTAGTGGTTCATTGCGTGGTTGTAAGTCTAAGTTAATACCGTAGCCTGCTACCAGGATTTGCATTATCGCTATGGAATTAAGACGGTGGTCAATGCAGCGTTTTGGTGGGATGCATCGGTTGAGAGAAAACCCCGGCAAGAGTTGGAATTGAACCTTATTTTGGGCTTTCCTCCCTTGAATGGGGGCGACACCGAACAGCCCGTCGCTACGCAAACGAGGTATTCGTCCCCGCACCATCTTGACAAATGTGCAATTACCTTAACCTCTCACGGATAGACGGAGTGATCACTTATCAAGCCTTTTTATTAGAAAATTGTAAATGTGCAATTTTACTGTGCATCACCTGATTATATGGACACGATTAAATATATTCTGACTGAAAACCAGATGCCAAAAGCTTGGTATAATATCCAGGCTGACTTGCCACAAGCCTTACCACCAGTTTTAAATCCTGTTTCTTGTAATATTAAAACGGTTGATATAGCACTGAAAAATTAAAGCCATTATCTTGCAGTGAACTACCGCGATCGCTTGTTTCGATTAATGGTACACCATAGTCTGCACGCAATACTAAACCGTTAAAAGGTTGCCAGTGCAAACCCAACCCCAAGCTGGCAAGGGTTTGCGGGTCATCACTAATACCGCGATTGTTCCAAGCTGTACCGATGTCAAAAAATGGTATTAACTGTAATGTTTCCACATTCGATGCTAAGGGAATACGAACTTCCACTCCTCCAACTACCCCATTGTCAGCAACAAGTTGATTTTGACTATAACCGCGCACTGTATCAACTCCCCCGATGGTAATTTTTTCCAGCGAAAGTAAAGAATCAGGAGTAAGTTGAGTGTTAACTTTGGCTAGCATCAAGATGCGGGGAGATAGCCGTTGTACCCATTGAAATTGTCCTACCCAGCTAAAAAAACGCCCATCAGTACCACTATCGTTGACGGTGGCATCAATTGCACCAATCCCAAAACTAAATTGCGATCGCGCTGCTAGGACGCTGGTAGCATTACGTTGTAACCAATCTTGAGAAAAGCGAATTACTGTAACTTTTGATTCCCCATTTTCGGGGCCTTCAGTAAAGGAGAATGGGATATCATTGAGTATGAAGGTTTGACTGCGCCGTAAATCGAATGCTAAACCGAGAGCAAATTCGCTGTTTGGGGTGTGGATTAGCGGTTGACGGACGTTAAAAGAAAGGGTTTCGGCTTCGCTGCGGATATGCAAGTCACGAAATTCGCTTTGAATAATGCGGCTACCGCTATTGCTGTAGCGGACACCAATAGTTCCATCTAGAGCGTTAAAGGGAACAGAATAACTGATATTGTAACTGTTTAAACCTTCAGTAATACCATATTCAGCACTGAATTTATCTCCCAACCCGAATAAATTATCGTGAGCAACAAAAATACTCCCTTGTTCTGAACCAACGCTAGGTGATTGGTTATTTGCAAAGATAACTCCAGCGTGGAATGGTTGCGACTCGGTAATTGTCACCTGTAAAATATTACTACCTGGGGTGCTACCTGCGGTTAACTCAGCATTAACTCGTTTAACCAGAGGGTCAAGTTGTAATAATTGCAGTGCTTGTTCGATGCGTTTTTGGTTTAAAGGTTTTCCTGTAAGCCGTTCAATCCGGGAACGCACGTATGCAGGCTGCAATCTTTCTAACCCTAAAATGGAAATTCCTTCGAGTTCGCCTTCCACAACTTGGATTTGCACGACACCGCTAGCGACATTTTGATTATTGGGAATAAATGCACCACTAGTGATATAGCCCTTTTTAACATAGAGTTCAGTGATTTGCGATCGCAGTTGCAATAACTGCTCAAATGTGATTTTTTTATTTTCTAAGGGTTGTTTTAACTTGATGATTTGATCTTCTAAAACAGAGTATCCTTTGACTTGAATTTCTTTGACAAAGAAACTTTCACCACTAGGAAAGGTTGTTTCGGGTAAATTTTCCTCTGGGGGTGATGGGAGTATGGGAACAGTTGGTGTCGGTGGTGTAGGAGGAAGGGTTGGTGATGGTGATGGTTGGGGTATAGTTTCTTCGACTTTCCCTGGTGTATTGGGGGGAATTGTCACTCCAGATGGGGGTGTCGATTCTGCAAATACTGCAAGTGGAGTGATGCTGATGCAGGAAAATAATATCAAAAAAAGCTTTTGAAAACGAAGGTAAGAACCCATTGTTTATATATGATTTGTAAGGGTCATTCTTTATCGTAAATCTAAGGGTTTAAGACCCCTACCTCTATAGGTAGCGCCAGTTTCAGTCCTTCCCTGCGGGACCCTACGCGAACGGCGCAGGTATTACCCTGAGCTTCCGTTGCCCTGAGCCTGCGCCGAAGGGTGGAAAGGCTCAGGAAGCATCGGGGTTAAAATCCCCGTCGGAAAATGTCTTTAATTTTGAATTTTGAATTCTGAATTGTTAACATTGGTAAGGGTTTCAAATATATTTATGCTTTGTAACATAGTTCTATTTATTTCCACCAACTGACTTAGCGATCGCATTAATAATTAGATATTTAAGTAGGAAGGCACAATTAAATATAAGATAAAACCTCACCCTCAATCCCTCTCCTTACTAAGGAGAGGGAAGCCGGAGGCAGAGTAAGATTTTATATTTAATTTGACCCACTTACTTAACAAGTATTATCACTTAATTAAAATACCATAATAGTTTGCTTGATGATTGCATAAAAGTGTAATCATCAAGATCCGCCCATCAACGCTAAGTAAGTATGTGAGAATAAATCAAAGTAGATTAAGTAATGTAAAAAACATTGAGATGTTTTCGTAGTAAGGGCTAACCTGCGGGAACGCTTCTCTACGAGAGGCTTCTCTACGAGAGGCTTCTCTACGAGAGGCTTCGCCAACGCCAACGCGAACAGCCCTCAAATTAGGACTAAAGTCCTTACTACAAACCTTGAATTATTCACGCCGCTCTACTTATATCTTAGCTTCCCCATAAATTGGAGAATTTGCATCTATGAGTTGCGCGATCGCGTATGATGAAGATTGAGAAATATCTGGTGTTTGTACTAAGGCATTTCTAGCATCTACTGACTTGATACCAGACAATCCAATTCCAGCGATTAAAATTGCAATCGAAGTGGTTTGTTTAAAATTCGGTAATGCCAAAGATGTTGATAAAACTGTGTTGCAAACTACTTTAAAAAACATAATTAACCTCTCCATCTGAGTTAAAAAAATAACGATACTTTCATCAGCAACGGTTGATAAATTGATGATTTTTGCTGTTTTTCGATTTATTAACTGTTCCTTTAATACTCAGATTAAGGGAAACGACTAGATAATGCATTCACTATTTATGCACATATAGTTGCATAAATGGTATCGTGCGATCGCATGATTGTGCGTCCCATTTTGCAGAAAGGTGCATATATAGCAGTTCTCATTTGGATGCAACACATGGTAGGGGCACAGAAAAAGCTCATTGGTGTCAACTTAACGTAGAAATTAGGCAAGGCATGCTTTCGAGGTTTCACCCTCACCCCCAGCCCCTCTCCCAAAATTGGGAGAGGGGAGCAAATTCTCTAGTTCCCCTTCTCCTAACTTGGGAGAAGGGGTTAGGGGATGAGGGCAAAACGCCTTCTCAAAGCAGATTTTTTCTTAAGTTGACACGCATGAGCATTGCTGTTACCCTACGAGCGTTGGGGAGTAAGAATCAAAGCCTCTCGACCTTTCGGGGAAAGGAATAGAAGCGGGGTTTCAAGAATAAGTCGCACATCGCGTTATGTGTGCAATATTTATAATGAACAACTTCGACTCAAGATTAATTGCCCATTAGGTAATCGATACAATCCTTGTGGTTCAATTATTGGGTCGCCTTTTTTCCAAGTCCGCGATGTTTGCTCAACACCTCTCACCTCTCCAGTTGTGTAAGTTGAAACCAAACCATCTTGAGGACTATTGCGTAAAGCACCAGAACCTGTAATGGTAAAAGAGTTTTCTTGTCGCTTAGTGCCGCGTGAAATGCAACTATTGGCAATGAGTGCATTAGTATCGATAACGTTTGGTGATAATTGGGTGAAGCTATTTTGAATAGAACTGTTATCGGGTGCATTGATATTTGTTACACCGGAAACGCCTAATTCCGAACTGGCGGTTATATCGCTTTTATTGGTTGGTTTTGGACGCGACTCGATACCAAAGATACCTTGCGAGTTGATTTGGATGTTTCCACCAGTTCCCGTGAAGGCGTTAGCGCTGATATCGCTGTTTTCTTCGGGGATAGCAATGATAAATCTGGAGTTGATATTGATGTTACCGCCATCGCCACCTTTTTCGGCTGTACCTGCGTTGGTGGAGATTTTAGCGCCATGACGGAGTAAGAGTAAGTCGCTGTTGACGTTGATGTTACCACCGTTACCGGATGCAGATTCAGCGTTGAGTTTGCCTTGGTTATCTAAGGTAATTTGGGTTGAGTTGACTTCGATATCGCCTGTGATTCCGGAACCAGTAGAACTGACAAATAAGCCACTGTTAGCGCTAATATTTCTTACGTTGTCAGGAAAGTTAGTACTTCTGTCATTGTAACTAGGGTCAATACCACTAATTGTTAGTTTATCATTAGCGTTAACAGTTATTTTACCTGCACGTCCATTGCTTGAAGTAGTGGTAGTGAGTTGTCCACCATTGAGTGCTTCAAAGACGTTTGCATTTACCGTAATATCGCCACCCTTTTGATTATTTCTAGTGCGTGCATCCAGTAAAGCGCCGTCTGATACGCGAAACATATTAGTGTTTACGGTGATATCACCACCAATGCCAGTGGAAGTAGAATCAGTAAATGTAAATAAAGCACTAGAAAGTCCTGTCTCTTGATTAGTTCCAGAAACACTTACTGCATCTTTTGCATTGATGCGAATATTCCCCGCATTCCCCTGTCCATAAGTTGAGGCATTAAGTAGAGCGCCATCTAGTAATGAGAAGTCACCAGAATCGATAAAAATGTTACCCCCATTTCCAACTGTTCCTGTGTCCACCAAGCTGCGAATCCCACTGGGAAAACCGTTTTTCTCCCCAGCAATATCAACAGCACCTATAACTTTCACATTCACATTCCCCGCATCCCCTCTTCCTGCGGGCTGGGTAGCAGATGCGCCACGAGTAATGGTTAGCAGTTGAGCACTGTCAGTGAGTGACAGGGTTGCTGCATTGATGTCGATATTGCCTCCTTTACCTACACCTCCTGCTTCCACGGTGCTGAAAATGTTACTATTTGCAAGGAAAACAGCATTTTTTGCACCCACTGTCACATTCCCTGCATTTCCCTGCCCATAAGTTGAGGCTGAAAGTTGAGCGCCATCTCGTAATGAGAATGAACCAGAATCGATAAAAATGTTACCCCCATTCCCAACAGCCCCTGTGCCCACCAAGCTGCGAATCCCACTGGGAAAACCGTTTTTCTCCCCAGCAATATCAACAGCACCTATAACTTTCACATTCACATTCCCTGCATTTCCCTGCCCAAAAGTTGAGGCATTAAGTAGAGCGCCATCTCGTAATGAGAAGTCACCAGAATCGATAAAAATGTTACCCCCATTTCCAACTGTTCCTGTGTCCACCAAGCTGCCAATCCCACTGGGAAAACCGTTTTTCTCCCCAGCAATATCAACAGCACCTATAACTTTCACATTCACATTCCCCGCATCCCCTCTTCCTGCGGGCTGGGTAGCAGATGCGCCACGAGTAATGGTTAGCAGTTGAGCACTGTCAGTGAGTGACAGGGTTGCTGCATTGATGTCGATATTGCCTCCTTTACCTACACCTCCTGCTTCCACGGTGCTGAAAATGTTACTATTTGCAAGGGAAATAGCATTTTTTGCACCCACTGTCACATTCCCTGCATTTCCCTGCCCATAAGTTGAGGCTGAAAGTTTAGCGCCATCTCGTAATGAGAAGTCACCAGAATCGATAAAAATGTTACCCCCATTTCCAACTGTTCCTGTGTCCACCAAGCTGCCAATCCCACTGGGAAAACCGTTTTTCTCCCCAGCAATATCAACAGCACCTATAACTTTCACATTCACATTCCCCGCATCCCCTCTTCCTGCGGGCTGGGTAGCAGATGCGCCACGAGTAATGGTTAGCAGTTGAGCGCCATCAGTGAGTGACAGGGTTGCTGCATTGATATCGATATTGCCTCCTTTACCTACACCTCCTGCTTCCACGGTGCTGAGAATGTTACTATTTGCAAGGAAAACAGCATTTTTTGCACCCACTCTCACATTCCCTGCATTTCCCACTCCTGAAGTTGAGGTATTAAGTTGAGCGCCATCTCGTAATGAGAAGTCACCAGAATCGATAAAAATGTTACCCCCACTCCCAACAGCCCCCGTTCCCACATCGCTGAAAATCGCACTGGTAAAACCGTTTTTCTCCCCAGCAATATCAACAGCACCTGTGACTTTCACATTCACATTCCCCGCATTCCCTCTTCCTGCTGGCTGGGTAGCAGATGCTTCACGAGTAGCAGTTAGTAGTTGAGTGCCATCAGTGAGTGACAGGGTTGCAGCATTGATGTCGATATTGCCTCCTTTACCTACGCCTCCTGCTTCCACCCTGCTGAAAATGTTACCATTTGCAAGGGAAACAGCATTTTTTGCACCCACTGTCACATTCCCTGCATTTCCCTGCCCATAAGTTGAGGCATTAATTAGAGCGCCATCTCGTAATGAGAATGAACCAGAATCGATAAAAATGTTACCCCCATTCCCAACAGCCCCTGTGCCCACCCTGCTGCGAATCCCACTGGGAAAACCGTTTTTCTCCCCAGCAATATCAACAGCACCTGTGACTTTCACATTCACATTCCCCGCATCCCCTCTTCCTGCGGGCTGGGTAGCAGATGCGCCACGAGTAATGGTTAGCAGTTGAGCGCCATCAGTGAGTGACAGGGTTGCTGCATTGATATCGATATTGCCTCCTTTACCTACACCTCCTGCTTCCACGGTGCTGAAAATGTTACTATTTGCAAGGGAAATAGCATTTTTTGCACCCACTGTCACATTCCCTGCATTTCCCTGCCCATCAGTTGAGGCAAGAAGTTGAGCGCCATCTCGTAATGAGAATGAACCAGAATCGATAAAAATGTTACCCCCATTCCCAACAGCCCCTGTGCCCACCCTGCTGAAAATGTTACTATTTACAAGGGAAATAGCATTTTTTGCACCCACTGTCACATTCCCTGCATTTCCCTGCCCATAAGTTGAGGCATTAATTAGAGCGCCATCTCGTAATGAGAATGAACCAGAATCGATAAAAATGTTACCCCCATTCCCAACTGTTCCTGTGTCCACTTGGCTGAAAATAGCACTGGGAAAAGTGTTTTTCTGACCAACAATATCAACAGC
>NZ_JBTYKD010000289.1:0-17209 GCF_054880495.1 Nostoc sp. | reverse complement strand
AAGTCACCCTTTGGGCTGATTCGAGGCGACTTCGGAATTAGCGACCAAGGAGAAGTTAGATTTGAAGTTACCACAGGTCAGCGATTTTAATCCCATTAGTTTTTACTCTGCGTTCCTACCCTGCGGGAAGGCGTTCGCGTAGCGTCTCGTAGAGAAGCGCCTATGCGTTAACCTCCGCGTTGCTAACCTGCGGGAATAATTACCTAGAGTTTTCCAATATCCTTAACTCTTCAGCAGTAGGCTTAGGATGACTAGACTCAAAGCTACCTTTAGGGCAACGTACTTCAAGCATCAGATTATCACCAGTCTCAGCATCCAGCACTTGAGTCAACTTGGCATTTGATTTACAACGCCCACTGTCAAAGTCGATGCCGCCTACATAATCATCTGTAACTTTCCAAACCTTACGGTTGCCGTCGATATTAGGATTATCTTCTTTTGGTGGTTTAGCATCTTTCCACTTTAGGAATTTAATTTCTTTAATTTTCCGATTGCCTAAAAGCTTGGTTACGTCATCTTGCGTTTTGAGCTTCAGTTCGCTATCAAGCTTATTTGAGTTATCGCTGTATTTACTAGGTAAAGGTGGCTTTGTTTCTGGTATTTGCTGCTCATTGTTTTGCGCCAGTCTAGTCATAGCAAAACTTATTTTTGAAACGAGTGCTACAGAGCCAATAACACCCAACATCATTAGAATAGCCGGAAAAGCTTGCTTTAATTGTTTCATCATAGGCTTTGAGGTTAATTCGCGCTTATATATAATGTAAACTTTATACAATTAGCTGAAAGCGGTTTTTGAAGAAAATGTATGTTTAATTTGATTAATGACTAACCCTGTTAGAGTCGATGGGCGGTATTATCCACCGCGCCTCAAATCCTTATTTTGGCGTTGAAACTGGCTCAGGTTTGCAATTGGCGATCGCTTGTTGGAATTGCCTCACAGAGTGGTATTGGCATTTTTCGGAGATATCTATTAAGGATTGAAACGTAAAGTTTCAGCGCCTAAATATTTCCATCCTGCGAATTGCAATCCATCAAAATACCTATTAGAGATTGAAACGGTTTGTATCACACTACATTGCAATCGATCAAAATTCCTATTTTTGAATTGTTATTTGGTCAGTCTTGGGAACCATTTCGAGGGAACAGGTAAGCGATCGCAGCGTAACCCGAAACACTGACTAAACCAACCAAAAAAACAGCCAGGATAAAAGTAGACATAATGTTATACTCTATGCATTTCCAAAATCTCGACATCCATCAAAAAAATAAGATTTCGGATACTTTCAACTTAGCAATTGGGTATGACACAGCCGTGACTAGTTTATGTCAATCCCTTGTATCTCAAAGGTTTTGACTCAATTCAAGCCAAAGGCAGAAAAAACCGAAACGTACTACCAACACCCAATTCGCTTTCTACCTGAATCTGACCGCCTTGTAGTTCAATCAAGCGATGGGAAATAGTTAAGCCAATACCAGTGCCTCCCGAATGGCGATCGCGCGATTGGTCAGCTCGCCAGAAACGCTCAAACACATGGGGCAAATTTTCTGGAGCGATACCAATACCTGTATCTATAACTGCGATCCAGAGAAGAGAAGCTTCAGTCTCAACATCAATGCTAATTGCACCTTCATTAGTATAATGCACTGCATTACCTAGCAGATTAACCAACACCTGTTCTGTGCGGTCAATATCTGCCAATACAGGAGGTAGCACAGATGGACATTGTAAGAACAGAACTGGCCCATCTTCTAACAGTTGGTCAGTAAATTTCTCCACTAATGACTCTAACAACGGACGCAGATTTACCCGTTGGATATTAATTGGCAGATAACCAGCTTCCGCCTTAGACAATTCTTGTAAATCGTTCACCAACTGCTCTAAACGCCTAGTTTCTCTAGCTAAACGCCGATAAATTTCAGGAGACGCTTCAATTTCCCCATCAGCGAGTTCTTCCAAGTAACCGCGCACCACTGTTAACGGTGTTCGTAGTTCATGTGTCATGTCTCCAATCACTTCTCGCCGCCGCGCTTCTACTCCTTCTAAACTAGCTGCCATCCGGTTGAAACTAGTACTCAGCCCACTGAGTTCGGGAATGTCAGACACAGGTAGTCGTGCATCCATCTGACCAGCAGCAAATTTTTGGGTGATTTGTTCCATCTGGGTCAATCGCTGCATAATCCGGCTGGACACCCAGTAACTCAATCCTCCGGCGGCGGTGGTGCCAACTAAGACTGACCAAATAGTGCTTCGCTGCCAAGCAAGTTCAAATCCTGCAACCAATTCAGTACGGACATCAATTAAGTCGAACCCCTGATTTTCTAATCGTTCCAAATGCAAGACAAACAAGCGGGGAGAAGAGATTTTGCTGATGCTCACCAGACTAGCTACCCCCACGAGCATTACTACTAAGTGGGAGAAAAATAGGCGCGTTCTTAGCCCCATCTTCATAACATTTACGCCAGCAGAGGATCTTCAAATTTATAGCCAACCCCAACAACAGTTTTAACAAAAGTCGGATTTGCCGGATCAGGCTCAATCTTTTTTCGCAACCGAGCTACATGAGTATCCACCACTCGTTCATCGCCAAAAAAGTTATCTCCCCAAAGTTTATCAATTAGTTGAGTGCGGTTCCAAACTCGACCAGGATTGCTGACAAAGGTGGTTAGCAAGTTAAATTCTAGGGTAGTTAAATCCAAAATTTCAACTTTCTGAGAATTCAGCTGACGACTAGCAGTGCGCTGATCTACATCGACAATAAAGTGTTGGGTACGATTGACTTGATTTTGTCCCCCTTGGCGGAGACTACGCCGCAATAGTGCCCGCACCCTAGCTATCAACTCTCTGGGGCTAAAGGGTTTTACCATGTAATCATCAGCACCAGTAGATAGACCAATGACGCGATCGATTTCCTCACCCTTAGCCGTAAGCATCAAAATATAAGGATCTTTTGCACCTGCTTTCTGACGAATTCTGGCACAAACTTCTAACCCATCCAAACCAGGAATCATTAAATCTAGAATGATTAAATCAGGTGGTTGCTCCTGAAACATCTGCAAAGCATTCATCCCATCCCGGCTAGTGCGACAAGAAAATCCTTCTTTTTCTAAAGAGAGTTCGATTAAATGAGCAATTTCTGGTTCATCTTCAACTATTAAAATATCCATTTCAATTAAGACCGAGCAAAATACGCAGATTAAAGATTTGAATTTGACGACGTGCGATAACTATAGCCAAGATGAGAATCTTTTTGAATGTGTGCTTTAATACTATCGAGGTCAATGAAGCAGTCAGCAACATCAATCAAGCTTTCGCTAGTCGTCGTTTGCAGACTCACCACTTCCACTCGAACTCCCATTCTACTGACAGCGTTTACAGCATAGGCTAAATCTCCATCCCCACTGACTAAAACCGCAGTATCATAATAAGGAGCTAAAGTGATCATATCTACAGCAATTTCTACGTTCAGATTTGATTTTTTGAAATTCTCTGCTGGCAGAACAAGCTCTTTTGCTACGACACGATAACCATTACGACGCATCCACAATAGAAAACCCTGTTGTTTTTCATTGCTAATATCAACCCCAGTATAGAAGAAAGCACGTAACAGTCTTGAACCATTTGTTAAATGACAAAGCAATTTAACATAGTCAATTTCTATGCCGAGTTGTAAAGCTGTATGAAATAGGTTTAAGCCATCAATAAAAATAGCAACTCGACCACGATTGAATCTATTGAAAATCGAACTATCAGGTGCAGTATCTTGCATCTTCTTAGTATCTTTACCTTTGACAGCAGTATCGCTCAAATTTTGCCCTTGCCAATGGGGTTTAGTTTTGAGTACTTTAGTTTCCTTAAATTCATTTCTATGTTTGCTAAAATTAGTTATAATCATTGATACCTCTGATTTTAAAACTGGAAACATTTTTTGGTAAATTGTCTATAGTATAGTCTGTGCTAATTTATAACACTAGCAGGTAATGGTCTTAAGTCACGATACGCAGATAAACTTAACTGGCGCTCAATAGGGTTGAAAGTAGACAGCCAAAGGGTTTTCCGCGTTTAACGAAATATTGCCTCTGCCCACAAATATGTTAATCTTTATCCACCGAGACAGCAAAAGTTTAGATAAAGTAAATCTTTTTGTAAGGCTAGGGTCAAGAATCCGCGAACGTCATCTATCTATTTTTATTTTACACCAGGCTAAGGACGCTCAAATACTGAGAGAGTTAGAAGCACTAATCATGTAGCGATGCCTGCGGCGGGCTACGCCAACGCCCCTCAAAAGCTAACTGGTCACAAAGCATTGACAAAAATGCAAGATTCCCGACTTTTTAAACAAGCCGGGAATCTGAATCTTAACCTTTAGCTAACTTATTCTGAGATGTGTAGTAAACCTTACTACCAGTATCAGCTACAAAATGGCAGCTGATAGATGAATTCCATAATGACTTCCAAATGGGTTCCTCCGATTTGTGGAAATACTCACCCATCACTGGTTTTATTGCCTGAGTTGCCTTCAGCAAGTTGTAGTGAGGGATGTTAAGGAATATATGGTGAGCAACATGAGTACCGATATCATGATGGATATGATTGATCAAACCATAATTACGGTCAATGCTAGAAATTGCGCCTTTGAGGAAAGTCCAATCTTCTCCCCGATACCAAGGAAGCTCTGGCTCAGTGTGGTGCAGGAATGTCACCAAATCTAGCCAAATTACGAACACAATGTAAGGCGCAGCGTAATATTTCAATAACCACATCCAACCCCATTGGTAGGTGAGGAAACCGAGCAAACCTACCATGCCAATCAAAAGTACAGTACTAGTGATTATATCCCATTTTTCTGAGGGTTTGAAAAGCGAACTGCTCGGTAAAAAGTGGGAGCCTTCCTTATTAGGAGAACGCTTAAACAAGTACAGAGGATAAGCCAATAGAAAAACATAATATCTGACTATCTTTTGGGATAAAGGCATCTCCTTGTATTGTGATTCTGTCACAGGATACCAGCTTTCATCATTGTCGATATTGCCAGTATTTTTATGATGAGTTCTGTGACTAATCCGCCAACCATGATAAGGAACAAGTATTGGTGTATGAGAAAGATGTCCAATCAAATCATTGAGCCATTTATGCTTAGAAAAAGATTGGTGTCCGCAGTCATGTCCGACTACAAACAAAGCCCAAAACATCGTTCCTTGCATTAACCAGAAAATCGGGAAGAAAAGCCAAGAATCCAGGTAATAAGCTACTGCATAAAGCAGACCGATAATCAAGATATCACGAAAGAAGTAAAAAAGTGATTTTGTCAGATTCGGCTGAAAGCATTCAGCAGGAATGGCAGCTTTTAAATCCTGAAGAGTGAAAGGTAATTTAGTTGCATCCTCAGACGTTTCACAGCCAGGAGGATTGTTGAACGTGATGGTATTTGATTGCACTGGATTCTTTTGTTAGATATAAATCGGAACTTTATTTGAGAGAAGATCATCTCACCTCTATGATGCCCACGACAATAGCGCTCGCTAACATCCAAGAGGATAAAATCTGGCAATTTACCTCAAATTTTAGTCAGTGAACAATTGCCAGATTCTATTTAAACACAGCATAATAAACGCTCTCGTTGGTTCAAGAGCGTGAGTGTAATCACAGCGCTATTTATTGCTCTGTGTAATATTCCTTGAAAGTCTTATAGCCAACATCAGTTGTGTACAGTTGACACTGGTCTGTAATCTGCTTCATTAAAGACCAAGAAAACTGGGATTCATCATGCAGATAAGGCTGCCAATTTTCTTTGATGCTGCTGTAAGCTAGCCGCAAATTATAAGAAGGAATAGCAGTGGAAATATGATGAGGGACATGAACATTGATATCGTGGCAGAGGATTTCTACCCAACGCGGATAATCGCAATGGATAGTGCCAAATAGCTGTGCTAGACCTTCATTCCACTTGTTTGCTATCAAAAAAGGAACATCTGCGGAAGTATGGTGAACAATAGTAAAAGTACTCATCCAAAAATGGTAAATCATCCAGGGTACTAGCCAAAACTTGACAAATCCCCAGATCCCAGTTGTGGCGATCAGAATCGGGAAAGCGATCGCTGCAAACACAACTACTACAGCCACAGAAAGCTTGATACTCGATTGGTCTTTAGTTTTGAAGTTCCGCCAATCAAAATGCACCACAGCCCAATGTCCAATGGAACCTACCCACCAGAGGCGTTTACGCATGAACAGTTCAAAAGCAGACTGTCGGATTTGATCCCAATTTTCAAACACTTCTGGTCTGATTGGATGCCAAGCGTTGTCCTCATCCAGTTTATTGGTATGAGTATGGTGATAATTATGCTTAATGCGCCAACTATGAAAGGGGTAAATTAACGGCATCATGAAGAAATGCCCCACCAAATCGTTTACCCAACGACGTTTGGCAAAAGACCTGTGACCACAATCATGGGCAATTACAAAAAAACCTGTTAAAGCAGTGCCCGTAAAAATCCAAGCTAGGGGCAAAAGAAACCAAGGAGTGATGCTTAGGCTGTAGTAGCCCAAGGCAACTGCCAAGACACTAATTATTACTTGTGTCCAAGCTTTGCGACGGTTCTGCTGAAAACATTCCCCTGGCAGGGTTTTGACAATATCTTTGAGCCTTAGGTCGGAATTACTAGGCTCGTCACTTACTTTCTGGCTGTTAATTATTGATGTAGTCATGAACACCTGAAAAACAAAAAACTCCTCCACCAAGTCGCCAAAAAGCAACTTGCCTCAAAGATTCTTCACATTAGCGCTTCGGATTATAGCAATCTAAGCGACACAAGCGCACCCGTAAATAGACTTTTGAAAAGCCTAACTCCTGTACAGACGCGATTAATGAGCCAGCGCGTTGCGGGGGAAACCCCCGTTGTAGCGACTGGCGTCGCGTCTCTCCTAACTCCTAACTAATTTTTGTTGGGGCCAACTTCACATTAGTAGCCAGACCAACTGCTTGTAGCAATTGAACAGTCATCCAAGTTAAATCGATTTCCCACCATTCCAGCCCATGACGAGCTGAGTATTGAAAGGCATGATGGTTATTGTGCCAGCCTTCACCGAAAACTAGTACGGCTACCCACCAGCAATTAGCTGATTTATCACCAGAATCATAGCTCTGATAGCCAAATTTATGAGTAGCGCTGTTCACCAACCAAGTACAGTGGTAAACCCAGACAAGGCGAACAAAAATCCCCCAAAAAACGAACGGCCAGCCACCCAGAACCAAAAGCAACACACCCAGAGCAACTTGGATCAAAATGAAATATTTTTCTAAAAACTGATAAAATGGGTCTTCGGCAATGTCTTTGGTGAAACGAGGAATTTCAGTGTGAGCGGGACAATAGTGAAGCAGCCAATCCATGTGGCTCCACCAGAAGCCTTTATTAGAATCATGGGGATCTGCGTCAGTATCGGAGTGCAAATGATGAATGCGATGTGTTCCTATCCACTCAATTGGGCCTCCTTGACAGGAGAGTGTCCCGAAGAAAATTAGGAGATATTCTAACCACTTGGGAGTTTGAAAACTGCGGTGGGTAACAAGGCGGTGAAATCCCAGAGTCACGCCTAAACCACCAGTCACCCAGTACAGCAACAAACCCACACCAACTGCCGTCCAGCTAAAGTTACCAGGAACAAAAGCAAACAAAGCGCCGATATGCAGTCCAATGAGAAATAGGGTATTAACCCAGTTAATTTGAGGTTTTGTTGAAGTAGCAATTGTCATGCAGTCACCTAAAGAAAGAATTTTCCAGCCTAGTCTGTGGGATCTAAAAATCCGCATATCTATAATTTTTTTTGGAACGAGGAACTGATGAACAGCTTAGAACAGCTGCGGCAAGCAGAACAGGCACTATTAGAAATTTTTTCTGGAATTGACACTCAGGTTAAGCATAATCTAAAACGAGTCCTGGATGCGTTTCGTAATCACCGTGTGGGGGCACACCACTTTGCTGGTGTAAGTGGCTACGGTCATGATGATTTAGGACGAGAAACTTTAGATAAAGTTTTTGCCGAAGTTATGGATGCCGAAGCTGCGGCGGTGCGAGTGCAGTTTGTTTCGGGAACTCATGCGATCGCTTGTGCTTTGTTTGGTGTCCTCCGTCCTGGAGATGAAATGTTAGCAGTAGTTGGTTCTCCCTACGATACGCTTGAAGAAGTCATTGGTTTACGAGGTCAAGGTCAAGGCTCCCTTATCGAGTTTGGCATAAATTACCGCCAATTGGAGCTAACTCCCCAAGGAACTATAGATTGGCAAGCTTTAAGTAGTAGTGTGGCTGAAAACACGCGTTTAGTGTTAATTCAGCGTTCTTGTGGCTATTCTTGGCGTCCGAGTTTATCAATTGCTGATATTGAAAAAATCGTCCACTTAGTCAAACAACAAAACCCGAACACCGTTTGCTTTGTGGATAACTGCTACGGCGAATTTATTGAAACCAGGGAACCGACAGCCGTAGGTGCTGATTTAATCGCAGGATCATTGATTAAAAATCCTGGTGGCACTATTGTCAGCGCTGGCGGTTATGTCGCCGGTCGCGCCGACTTAGTAGAAGCGTCCGCCTGTCGCCTGACTGCTCCCGGTATCGGTAGCTATGGCGGTGCTACTTTTGACCAAAATCGCCTCCTGTTCCAAGGACTATTTCTGGCTCCGCAAATGGTCGGAGAGGCGATGAAAGGGACTTATATTACTGGTTATGTATTTGACAAACTCGGTTATCCAGTTAATCCTGCTCCCCTGGCTCCCCGTGGGGATGTAATTCAGGCAATCAAACTCGGTTCTGCCGAAAAGCTAATTGCTTTCTGTAAAGCCATACAACAGCATTCTCCCATCGGTTCCTACTTAAACCCTATTCCAGATGAAATGCCGGGGTATGAGAGCCTGGTAGTCATGGCTGGGGGAACATTTATTGAAGGGAGTACTTTGGAATTATCAGCAGATGGGCCTTTGCGTGAGCCGTATGTGGTTTATTGCCAGGGGGGGACTCATTGGACTCATGTGGCGATCGCATTGGAGGCTGCGATCGATGCGATCGGAAGTTTTGGCTAGAAATCATAGCACATATTCTGCACCGCATGAGCTTTATTGAGAAATTAATCATGTGCGATCGGATTATTTATATTGTCACAAGTGCAAGGTGATTCTTGTTTCTCCTTTGGGACTGACAAATAAAAAAACATCCCAAATTTTCTGGTGGGATGGGCGTCCGCACTACGTGCTGCTACGCGAACACCCGTCCCATATTCAGCGCGGGCTTTCCTGCCCACCCCACAAGATGAATAATACTAACGCTCTATATTCTATGCAATTGAAAGCGGCTAGAAGTTTTTAGCGTTCGCAAAATTTCAGATAACTGCAAATCAGTTTTCATGGCGTCCGTGAACTTGAGCCGGGGGACTGGTTGCTTCAACAGCCGTGAATGGTTCCAGGATTTTGTAGGTGTGGCTGGCTCCTTTGGGCACAACCCAAGAACTCCCAGGCTCTAGTAAAATCACTTGCCCTTCAATGTGCAATTGGGCACGACCATTAATTACATAACCAACTGTTTCATAGTCGCGCGAACTTGGCTCTTTGTCTTCGTTTGGTTGTTCGTCTTCCCAAAGACGCAGGGCAACATTTTTGCCAGAAGCTAGATATTTTTGACCGAGTTTACCTTTAGGGGAATTGGTAGAATCTATTTTCGTAACGCTGGTGTCGCTCATAATTAAATTAGGGTTTGAGTACAACTTTGATGCAGTTATCTTTCTTGTCCTTAAAAATTTCGTAGCCGTGGGGCGCTTGTTCTAAAGGTAACGTGTGGGTGATGATAAATGTTGGATCAATTTCACCTTTTTGAACGTGTTCTAGCAAAGGTTTTAGATACTTGTGGACGTGCGTTTGTCCCATTTTCAAGGTTAAGCCCTTGTTCATAGCAGCACCCATCGGCATTTTGTCTATAAAGCCACCGTACACACCCGGAATTGATACGTGACCACCTTTACGACAAGAAACAATTACTTGCCGTAATGCTGTTGGGCGATCTGTTTCTAGACGCACCGCTTGTTTTACTTGGTCATATAAGGCCATGAAATCTGTACCGTGGGCTTCCATTCCCACTGCATCAATGCAAGCATCAGGGCCACGACCGCCAGTCATTTCTTTGAGTGCTTCGCCAACATCCCCTTCTTCGTAGTTAAGGACTTCAGCTTTGCCCTGTTCTTTAGCCATTTGTAGACGTTCGGGAACGCGATCAATCGCAATGACACGTTCTGCACCAAGAAGAAATGCACTTTTAATCGCAAATTGTCCGACTGGGCCACAACCCCAAACGGCGACAATATCACCAGGTTGGATATTGCAGTTTTCGGCTGCCATATAGCCAGTGGGGAAAATATCTGTTAGAAATAGCACTTGCTCATCCGTCAAACCATCGGGAATTTTGAACAAGCCGACATCGGCAAATGGTACTCGTGCATACTCTGCTTGACCACCGGCATAACCGCCGAATAAATGAGAGTAGCCAAATAGACCTGATGGCGAATAGCCCATTTGCTTTTCTACTAACCAAGCGTTGGGGTTAGAGTTGTCGCACAGTGAGGATAAATCCCGATTGCAGAAAAAACAATTGCCGCAGGAGATGGTAAAAGGAACAACTACGCGCTCGCCTACTTTCACATTTTTAACTGCACTTCCCAGTTCTACAACTTCCCCCATGAATTCATGACCCAGGATGTCGCCCTTTTCCATTGAGGGGATGAAGCCGTTGTAAAGATGCAAATCAGAACCACAAATTGCCGTGGAAGTAATTTTAATAATGGCATCGCGTGGGTTGATAATTTTGGGGTCAGGAACTGTTTCTACCCGCACATCGTTTGCTCCATGCCAGCAAACTGCTTTCATAATTATTTCGTCCTTAGTTATGATTTATGGCTCTTTAATATCAAGATGAATCCAGTATTTCTCTTAAGCGGGAGACGCGATAATTATCGCGTCTCGGTAACTACTCAAATCTGGTTCGACAATGTATGACTCAGAAATTTAGACTCAAAACTTGGTAAAAGTCTAGCTTCTATGTCTCAGTTACTTCCTTGGAGCATTATGGTAATAACCCTCTTTATCTCCATTCAATGACCGAGCTTTGTCTCCTGCCTTGTTTTTTGCAGGATCAAAAAACTCTTTTGTAGCTTCAGGAGTTTCTTCATCCAAGTTTAGCTTTTCGCGGATATTATCAACAGCGCCTTTTAATTTATTCTTGGTATTGCTGATTTGGGTATCATTTCTAATTGAACCTTCGTGTGGTGTTCCTTTGTAATAAATACCCTCTGGAGTTTTAACAGTTTCAGCTTGGGCTACATTAGCGTAGCTAAAAGCTTGACCCAGTAAAAACATAAATCCTACGAGGAAAACTACAAGGATTTGGGAAATACGAATATTTCGCAGCGATGAAATTACTCGATTCATAAAAAGCCTCAATTGCATTATGTTGGGTGTACGATTCAAAAGACTGAATGATTATTCATCTTTCAGGGTTTAAGAACAACTTTGATGTAGTTATCCTTTTTTTATTGAAAAATCTGGTAGCCGTGGCTTGCTTGTTCTAAAGCCAACGACCACGAGTCATATCTTTCAACGCTTCGCCAGCATTAACTTATTCGTTGTTAATGAATTTTGGCAAACTTTTTCGCCATTTCCAGACGTTCAGGAAAGCGATCAATAACGATCGCTTTTTTAATACCCATCATCTGGCGTCATTGGGGGAATAACTACTTACTTCCCCTTGATTGACCTTCGGTAGTGGCAATTTCGCCTGCTTCCATTAGCATCTTGAAGCGGCGCAGTTCATCACCAATTTGTTGTTCTGGTTCTTTACCGAAAAGTTTAGCTACAGTAGCCCCCAATATCCCACCCGGCGGGTTATACTCCAAGACAATCTTGACTTCCGTACCGCGATCGCCTGGTGCCTTTTGGAAACGGACAAAACCAGAATTATCAACGTCTGCACCTTCTACAGAAGCCCAAGAAATAAACTCATTTTCCCGGTCTTCCAGAATTTCTGCATCCCATTCTACGCTGTTACCCAAGGGTGCATTCGCAATCCAGTGAGAACGTTTTTGGTCATACACCTTTACAGATTTGAGATGCTTCATAAATGTGGGCAAATTCTCAAAGTTGTGCCAATAACGATACAGTTCATCTGCTGGTTTATTAATCGTTACCGTCTTTTCAACTTTGATAGGTTGGTTTATACCTATTGCTGACTGCGCTTGCTCGATTGTGCTTTGTTTAGTTGCACCTTGATAGATCAAACCGCCACCAGCTAAAGCTGTCAGGACTCCCCGTAAAGAACCTTGCTTTAAACCCATCAGCACCATAGCACCGCCACCAATTAGAGATGACCAACGCTCTACTTCACTAGCTTCAGGCTGACCTGTATTTAGTTTATCCCCTGATGTTGAAGCCACTTTTTTAGTTCTCCATCAAATTAAATTAACCACACACGCACAAATAATTTCTTCTTTATATCTGTGTCTTATTCTCTACCAGACGCTACCCATAGCTCTGGTTATGTTCAAAAAATCTTTACATTGACACAGAAGCGCCTGTAGTCGGCTTAGGAGGCTGAATCTGAGTGCCTATCCGCGCCCGATATACTTTTACCAATCGTTGTTCGGATTTCAATAAATCCTGGTAAATTTCTTTAAAAATAGCAGTTGTTACCGGGTCAGTGTACATTGCACACAAATTGCCAATATCGCCGATACCAGTTTGCACATCCCCCAAAGCCGAACGTAACTGATAGATGTCATCACTTCCGGTGAAGGCAGTTTTTACCTTGGCATACTGATTGGCAATATTTGCCGCTAAAGAGGGTTTTTCGCCCAATAGATGGAGATAGTTTTCTAATTTTTGAATGTGGCGCTGTTTATTAGCAATGATTTCTTGAAAGACTGATTTTCCTTCGCTATCTGATTCCTTTTCCAAGTACTTCTCAAATGCTTCTAACGAATAACGTTCACCACTAAGGGCAGTATTTAAACCTTTGCTGAGATCACCTTTGGTTGAGCCACCCCAAGCATCGGCGAGCTTCCACCATTCGGCACTTGTGTCTTTCTCATTTGGTAATGCAGCATCTTTGCCACCATAACCCAAACGGCTTAAAATAGCGGTGGTGAAAATTGCCAAGTCTCCGGGTTCACGAGATGTAATCAAATTCCCGTCAACTACCAATGGCTCATCTAGATAATTTGCACCAGCGTTAATGATGTCCTTGGCAATAGCGCTAAAGCCAGTAATTTGTTTACCTTTGAGTAAGTCGCCTTCAATCAAAAGTTGTGGTCCGTGGCAAACCGCAGCTACCAATTTTCCTTGTTGTATAGCATCTTGTACAAAGCTTACTGTGTTAAGGTTCCGCCGCATTTGATCGGGAGCCATCCCCCCAGGAATCACTACCGCATCGAACTCGGCTGCGATCGCTTCTGTTGTAGTACCATCGGCTTGTACGCTGAGTTTGCCGTGTTTACCCTTATATTTTTCATTCATTCGGGAACCCAGGACTACTACCTCTATTCCTGCTTGTTTTAGTCCATTATAAGGAACTGTAAATTCTGCATCCTCTACTCCCTGTTCAATGAGGATGGCAACTTTTTTATTACTGGAATGATTGTTATGGTCAGTCATAAATGGTATTACCTGTTTATTTCTAGTATTTAACTAGCTACAATAGTCATCGATTAGGACAGTTAAACAGCCAGAATTTTTTGCTAAAAAATTGGATTGTTGCTCAATGATAAAAAATAGTTATGAGTAAAAAGTTGGTTAATGAATAATTTCGGTTTGATTACCCTTAACTCCTAACTAAAAACTTGAACTAGAAGTTTTTTGTTCATGATTTCTCCAATAGTATGACGCGATCGCTAGTTATGCTTCGTTCCAAGGGGATAGATTATTTTATTTCTAAAGCTATACCTCTCTAGTTAGACAAATTCTTGACAGGAAAACGTTATTGTGAAAATGCAGAGAAGGGCTAGTATCATGGCAGAAAAAAATCATCATGACGAAATTAAAACCAATGATTTGCCACAAGAGATTACCGAATCCTACGGTACTGGTGTGAAAGACTTGTCGGGATACAATATTGGTGGGCGCTCAACGGGAGCAGAAACACAGGAGTACACAGAAACTAGTCCTGAACTCACTATTGGGGATGTTGATACTTATTGGCAAGATGCAGATGCAGTTGGGGATGAAGCTGTTGGTGGTAGTACTTCCACTCCCGAGCAAAATGTAACTGAGGAGCTAGAAGCAGCCGTAGGGCTAGAAATGGCTGACTCGGAGTTTCTGCATACTAACGATATTTTAGAGGAACGTGACGGCGATCGCTGGGAGTTAGATCCAAAGTCTTCTGAAGATTATCAAGCTCGGCGAGAATAAGCTAAATAAAACCAGAAGCCGTATTCCTACTGTAATTATTCACAAATTAATCTCGCTGACTTGGACAGTGCTTATAAAAGCACTGTCACATTAAAATTAACATCTATCCACCGAAATACTTCCTGAAAATCTCTTAACCTTGTAGTATTCCAATTGCCAACTTCTTCACCTTGGCAAACATGATTTTGGTTTTTGATGTCAGGTGCTTATCTAACTGTAATCCTTTAAATGCAGGACTATATGCCAACCGATTTATATTCTGTTTCTTATTGTTCTTCTTTATGATTCTAATACATCTGTCTTCAGTAGGGTAAAATGGCAAATGTAAATTTGATAACGTTGTTAATAATACTGATAAATTGCAATTGGAGTTAATAATGACATACACGCAAACTAACGATCCAACTATTCATCAACATGTTCAAGCTTGGCAAAAGTTGGATGTAGATCAACAACTGGCTTTGTTTTGGTTCATTTACAAAGAAATCGGGGGTTCAATTACTCCAGCCGCCCCTGGTGCTAGCACTGCCTCGCCAGAAATAGCTGAAGGTTTATTTAATCAAGTTAAGGAATTATCTCACGAACAACAATTACAAGTTCAGCGTGATTTGATTAATAAAGTCGATACCCTAATTTCTCGTGAATATGGCTCTTTGGGTGATACCACCAAGCTACTGTTTTGGTATCGATTATCTCAAGGGATGGAAAATGGCACAATAATTCCTATACCTGATGATTATCAACTTTCCTCAGAATCTAAAGCATTGTTTGGCAGAATTCAAGGATTAGAATTTGAACAACAGATTACTCTTTTCCGTGATTATGTTTCGCCAATGGGTGCTGAAGCAAAAGCAGGTGCTGGAATTTAGCAATTCGGAACTTTTTAGTCTGCTATAGCAATTTAGTTAGGTTGTAGTAGAAGGATTCCCAAATTAGAATTTCTTGACTCTCCAGCAGATTTTCCCAACTAGGTGATTGGTATTAGCGTTGCGTTAGCAAGTCTTCCCTGCTATACGCAGCGTCGCCTTCAAGAGAAATTTTCTTCAAGTTTGCTATATCCGCCAGTCACTTAATATGAAGCTAAATTTTGATGACTGGTGTCTTTATTTTTTGTTGATAAGTAAACACAAAAATGTAACTAATTTACCATAATTTATTATAGTATTATCGCTGATAAATATGTCTCAGTTTTTAATACTTAAAATAGAGGCGATCGCAAACAGTCTTCAGAGTTATTTAACAAACTCTGGGGGTTGAAGTTGCTTGAGCTTCTAATAAGACGTTCGGCGAGCGCTCAGTCGAGTCGTGGCAACTTTTGTGGGGGGGTATAAATCCGTTTTAAAAAACTTAATTACGAATTACGTAGCTTGCTTCTCGCCTTCTCTACGAGACGCTACGCGAATGGCGAGTATTACAAATTATTTTAATACTTCAGTTATGATACAATACTCACTAATGTAATAGGTACATTACTAACACAAATTCCGGCAAATTTAATTAATAAAAGTTCATGGCTGATACCTAAAATGAGAGCTATTTGTTTTGCGTTAATTGTTACCAGCAGAACAGATTTACCAAAATGAAGTGATGTTCCCTGGTTCTATTTTCAAGCAAAGCAATAGTCGAACTGGCTCAAGGCAGGATTACAATTTTCACTCGATAATTTTTAGTTAATTACTTTGAGGTGTTTATGACTTCTACGAACGTCAATTTTTTAGAACAAAGTGTATCAAAATTTCAGAGTTTGGATATCGACGATCGCTTGACGGTTCTAGAGTTACTGTATAGTGAAATTGGTGATGCAATTCCAGCGATCGCTCTCAATGATGTGCCAAATCAAAAGAGTGCGACTTTAGTTGCACAAATTCAAAACCTACCACAAGCAGAACAGCTTTTAGCTTTGCGTCAGTTGCTAAACCCAGATGAAGTAGGAGAAACAGCAATTCCTACTCAAGAGTATGCTTCAATGAGCGCTGACGATAAATTGGCTTTTTGGTATCAGCTCGCCCAAAATTTAAAAACTTCAATCATCGCTGTACCAAATGATTATATACCTTCTGAAGAAGCCACAGAAGTAATAGATTTACTTCACACACCGAACATTGAAGATTTAGTGACTTTCTTCAAGCGGGTGCTGTAACAGTTTTGAATCAAGAATGAGAGGTGGGGCTATGCCTCACCTTTATTTTTACAGTAATAGGACTTACGCATTTATAGATCCCCCGACCCCCTTAAAAAGTTGGCTCTTTAAGATTCCCCGCTTTTTAAGGGAAGCCACTGCGGTCTTCTCCCAAGGGGAGACGCTAAAAGCGATAGGGTCTCCCCAAGTGGAGCAAGTGGCGTGGGCTAGGGGGGATCAAGCTTTCAAGTTTTCAGTGCGTAAGTCCTGAGTAATTTTCAGGTAAATAGACCACGCCCTATGGGTACAGAAAAAGCTCATGCGTGTCAACTTCAGCTGACATCTTCTGACTGTATGAGTTTTGCCCTCACCCCCAGCCCCTCTCCCAAAATTGGGAGAGGGGAGCAAATTCTCTAGTTCCCCTTCTCCCAACTTGGGAGAAGGGGTTAGGGAATGAGGGCAAAGCGCCTTCTCAAAGCAGATTTTTTCTTAAGTTGACACCAATGAGCATTGCTGTGCCCCTACGATAAATCTATATGTATCAGGGTTTGTGTGAATTGGTATAATATCATGTTCGCATAATCGCTTATGATAAAAGTAAAGAGTGTAATTATGAACTATGCCGAAACGGATCAGTATAGCCACACATTTAAATATT